>JAVVFP010000002.1:0-31315 GCA_032250495.1 Bacteroidota bacterium
AATGCGGGAGACGATCCCGGACGAATGGGATTGCTCTTCACCGCCTGTGGGAAAACCTACAACGGTGACTTCATCCCGAAGCGTCGGACTCGGACCGATTTCCAGTGCCGGAACCCCCTCAAAGAACTCAGAATCCAGCACTTCAAGCATGGCGAGATCCGCCTGATGTGACACGAACGCCGCACGGGCTTCGTACCTTTTGGCATCCCCGGATATTTTCACGGCGATATACGTGTTGTACTCGACCACATGTGCATTGGTGAGGATACGTTGATCGCCGATGACAAACCCGGTGCCACTCGCATCCACCGGGGAGCGCCTGTCCATGGCCGGAAATCCCCACACATGCGGCCGATTTGATTGCGGAGCGTAGGACGTCTATATTCCACTTGTTCGCGTCTTCATTTTTCAAGGAACTGCCGATCCAGCCAGTTTCGCTGTTGGACCAGACGAACTGCTCGGGCGCTTCCGGCATTGACATCGTCGGCGTCACCGCGCACGATTGAAAGCGTGGCGTTGTGGTTTGCCGCTCGATTCCACCATTAGACCGCATCAGCACCAAGGAGCGAGTGATATGCACGCAGTGACTTTCGTGAAATGGATGAGCGAGCGCATGCTGAACGTTTACAACTGATCCAGGTACCCATGAAAAACGAAAAAACTTTGGTATTAGGGGCAGCATTCGGTGCTGCAATTGGAACGACAATAGGAGTTCTCACAGATAATGTAGCATTATGGATTAGTTTAGGGATAGCGTTGGGTACTGCAATTGGTATCATGATCGGCAAAAATCGTAAAACTGATAATGGTGACGCTATCTGATGTTTCACAGAGCGGATAACGAGATACAATGTTTCTTGCCACCCGGTCATGATAATCGTTTTACTGTAGGCTACATCATGGACGTATAGATTATCCTTTCGCCCTCCTGCGTTCACTTGATATCCCAATCCGCCACGTTTGAGATTTCATCGCCTCACCTTTTCAGACCCGTTGATTTGTAACGTGCTGTTTCGTAATGTGACTCAATGATAAGATGACCGCTGCGTCGTGAAACGCCTGAGAAATCGAATCGTATTTGGAGGAGTCATGAAAGCAGCACACAACCGGATCATATTCATCGTGGCAGCGCTGTTCTTCTGCTGTGCTGAGATCGTCTCTGCCCAGGGTTCCGCACACTGGGAGCTCTTGTGGAAGAACGAAGCGCCGGTGGGCAATCCGACACATCCGAACGCATGGATGATTCCCGAGGCTTCGTACACGGCCCTGGCGTATGACCGGTGGCGTGATGTGCTGTACATCGTCAATCCCGTCCGCGGGGGTACCGCGCCGAATTTTACCGCGGAACCGCGCATTCATATCTGGAAGGCCGCGGACGGCCTGCCCGCGACGAATGTCGGCCGATCGGCGTTTGGAACGAGCGCAGGAAACGGAGCCGAACTGCCCGTTCCGCTCGACACGATTGCGACCTCCGCGGCAGGATTCAGCAATCGCGGCTTCGCCATGAACCGCTACTGCCTGTACAATATCGATCTCGACGACGAAGGGCGGATCTTTGCCTGCAACCTCGTATCGCCACTCTGGAATCTATGCATTCTGCTGCCGAGCGGACAGTGTGATCCGGACTACCTCGCACAGGGTCCGTTCCGCGTCTGGCGCTGGGATACGCCTTCATCGAATCCGCGCCTGGTCTATGCGACACTCAATGACTCGGCCACCGCGATCGGCAACATTCTGAACAGTGAACAGACGTACACCAGCTGGGGCGACGCCTTCGACGTCATCGGGAAGCGCTCCATGTACTCCCCGTCCCAGGGAGCGACGTACACGGTGGACAGCGTCCGCATGTACGTCGGTGGAGGTTCATATCCGTCGCAACCGGACTGGAACAGGGAGGTCCATGTCCTGCTCGAGGATTCACGCGATTCGACGCAGCGCGCCATGGCGGACTGTGGTAACTACACCATGGATTACCGGCTTGCGGTCAAACTGGTCAATGGCAGCTCCGCCTATGCATCTCACGGTGTCGCCGGCACGGCAAACTCACTGGTGCACGACGTGTGGATGGACAGCAATCCCTGGTCCACGTCTGTGGACAGACATGTACAGACGCCAAATGATCCCTAGCCGCAAACCTACAATCAGCTCGCGACAGGAGATTATCAGCTCCCCTCGCGCATCACCGGTTCGAGTGGAGCGATCCGATACTTCGAGCTGCCACAGTACGGCAGGAAATTCATCGTCGTGGCCGACGGTATGCCCACCGATTTCAATCCCGCCACTCCCAACGCCAACACAACGGCACGCGTGATCGATGTGACCACCAGGGGATCGGAGTATATCCTGTGGGAAAAGACGCCGCCGGTGGGGGACACGCTGTTCGCGAACACGAATGCGGAGAAAAACTACGTCACCGACGTCGACTTCAAGCTCGAATACATGTCGCCGCAGGAGAATCCCTCCGCTCCGGGACTGCATATCACCCTCTTCGTCCTCATGTCGAACAACGGCATCGCGGCATTCCGCTCGAAAGCGGTCTTCCCCGTCGAACTCAGCACGCTGCGGGCCGCGTTGTCCGCCGCGTCCGTGGATCTCCGCTGGGATGTGACAATGGAGACCAACAACCACGGTTTCGACATCGAGCGCAGCTTCGACCGCGGCGAGAACTGGCAGCGCATCGGCTTCGTCGCCGGCCGCGGAACGACAACCAGGCCCATGACCTATCGCTACGCCGATCCCCTCACGTCGACGCACGAGAATGTGGGCAAAGTGCAATACCGTCTGCGCCAGGTCGACAATGACGGAGCATACGCCTACTCCCCCGTCGTAACGGTGCGCTGCACGTCCACGGCACTGTCCATTACTCTTGCGCAGAACTACCCGAATCCCTTCAACCCCTCTACGACAATCGAGTATGGAATCCCGGCGGAAGGAAACGTGCGTCTTCGGGTGTTCGATCTGCTCGCACGCGAAGTCGCCGTCCTTGTCGATGAAATGAAACAGGCGGGAACACACACAGAAGTCTTCAACGCTTCGGAACACCCTTCGGGTATCTATGTCTACCAGCTCGAGTGCAACGGGACAGTAATGACACGAAGGATGACGTTGATGAAGTAGTTCGATACGTGTGATTCGAGGGCATTCCGAGGGGCCGCTCAGTCATAGAGTCTGTATTCGTGTCCGTCTGCCATAGGTGGCACGTGGCCTATCACCCGGGCTCGGCTCGCCCTGGTCATGCCGCGGTCGCGCACTGTGTTATAGCTGGTACTTTCGGTGTGCGAGGGGCTTGAGCTGTGCACGGTATGGCCCCCGGTCCTGTCGACGGAGACGTCATGGATTCCAACAATTTCACCCATGCTGAATGGCTCGAAGTCTCCTTTTATCATTCGCTGACCCTCATGCTCCTGCCAGAGCAACCGTGCGGAAACCGTTGTTCCACCGCCATCTTTCTCAACAGTTATTGTGCAGGGGTACTCGGTACGTCCGTTGCGAACGATCTCATCATCCACATGCACGAAAACCCATTCGGCCCAGGTCGTGTCATGGTAACTGGGACTGGAGCGGAAGCCGTGATGGCGATACCGGAATTGCATGCCGGGCATCAGGGAGAAATAGGTTGTGCTCCGATCCTCGATACTGAATGGACCGATGGTCTCGGACACACCGAGTGTCGGCTGTGTGACGCGCAGCATCGCCTCGGCGGTCGCCGCGTCGTGCACCACCCAACCGCTTTCCACTTCCCGCCATGACGAACCTCCGTCGATGGAAAATTCGTAGCGGGTTTCAAGGTCCTGCTTCAAGCAGTCTGGAATGACGATCTCTTCCTCGATATTCACGGGCAGAAATCGGTACAGCACGTCTCCCTTCCGGGGATAATTGATATGGAAACTCGCGAACTGCAAGCCCTCGACATATGACCATGCGTCCCAGTCCTGAACACTGATGCGCATCTTATTGCACCCACCGGCATAGAACGGCGGACGTATCCAGGTATATACAGTATCGGCGATACCGAGGGTCAATCCGTGATGCCAGTTGTTCTTTCCTTGCGTCGCGATCTCTATGATGACGAAGCTGATACCCTCCGATTTCGGCCTCCAGTGAATTTGAAGCGAATCTGATCGAAAGAACAGAGCGTTCTGCATGGGTTCCACGAAGAACACTTGCCGTCTGTCGATCGTAAGGAGCGCAGTCGAATCCATGTCCCTTCCGTTCGTTCTCGAGATCGCAAATCTCCATTGTGAAACACTCAATGGATTCACCGGGAAATCGTATTGCAGGGCTGCTGCCGGAATCGTGTCCCTCACGCGATACCACGTCGACTGCTGGTCCATCTGATACCAGATTCTGAGGTGCCCAATCGTCGTATCGCGCAGTATCCAGCGGAGACGCACGGGTTCCAAAGGAGAAATGTTCTCCGGTGAGGTATAGGAGGCAAGCTCAAAGGGCATAAAGGAAACCGCTGGCGGATCATCCTGCACCGGCATCGGGTCTTCGCATGCTGTGAACAGAAGACAGAGCAGGCTCAGCGCCGCTGTTATTCCTGCTCTTGAAATGTTTCCTCTGGCATGTAGACGTGCAGCCACCTTCATACGGGCTTGAACCTCTCTATTGTTGTCACGAGATTCTGCAGGAAAGACACATGACCAGGCAGGCTTGTTCCCTGCAACGATATTCACCGAACCACCACTTTCTCCACGATCGTTTCTTTCACGTCCCGCAGTCGGAGGAAGTACATCCCCGGGGAAAGGCCCGCCGTGGGAAGCGCTGCCTGACTGCTGACATTCCGTGACAGCCGTTTCCGGCCGAGCGCATCGTACAGTTCCAGCGCGCCCGCCTGTCCCGCAGGAAGTGCAACGTGCAGGACTTCCCCCGCAGGAGCGGGGTTTGGCCAGAGCGTAAGGCCCGTCGCGGCGGGCATCCCGGCGAGTTGCACCTCGGCGACGGGCAGGGCGGCGACGGATCCGTCGTAGTCGTGCTGCAGCAGGCGGTACTGCAGCGCCGGTCCGCGCACGCCGGCTTGCGCGGGATAATCGGTGTAGCGGTATTCCCCGCCGCTTCCCTCCTGCACGTGCGACGGAACAAAGGCAAGGCGCGTCCACTCCTCCTCGGATCGTGCAGCCTCCCGGCGTTCTATGGTGAAGCCGAGGTTCTGCACCTCGTTTGCCGTCTCCCAGCGAAGCAGGACGCCGTCATCGACGCGCGAGGTGGCGGTGAAGGACTTCAGCTCCACCGGCCAGTATTCGGTGCCGTTGATGCGCGCGTATATCAGGAGATGCTGATTGCCGGAAACGCCGCCCCCCTCCTTGAGGCTGATGCCTATGCCCTGCGCGAGCTTGGAGTACAGAGCCCAGCAACCCCAGATCCGCTGCGGCCGCATGAGATTGAGCGCGGCGACGCGCTCGGATCCGAGCGGAATAACCATGCATGGATCGAGCACAATACCGCCGTCCGGGCAGCGGGAATACTGCCAGGTGGAATCGACCGCGAGGTTGTACACCTCCTGCTCGGTGCTGTCCGGACAGCCGTTGGACTGCGGCGGGTACGGCATCGGCGCGTACACGCGTCCGTCTGTGCTGTCCACCCGGAGCGGTCCGCCCGTGTTGAACACGAAATACCGCTTGCCGTTAGGATACAGCGAATCCCCCGTGACCTCCACCCTGATAGTGTCTCTGGGCGTCCAGTGCGGCTCATGCGGCGCGAAGGTCGACACCTGGTACACCCACACATTCCCGGTATGCAGCGGAAAGTAGGAGAGATCGGTCGCGGAGACCTGCGCCGCGGCACGTGTCACGGGCAGATACGGGAGCGAAGCAAGCAGGAAAAGCAGCAGAAATCCCCTCGGCACCGTCATGTTTCCCTCCTGGAAAGTGGATCTGTTCCTCCGCAACCTATTGAATACGCGGCAGAGAAGCAATGCAATCGATTTTTTCCTTGAAATCTCAGTCTGCGAGACCCGATTTTCAAGGAAAGTCGTCCTGTCAGCTATCCACCCCCACCTGCACACCCAGTGAGGAGTCGTAGAGATTCATGCTGCCGGCCCCGTTGCGCTCGGCACGCATGCGCACGAAGGCGATGGTATCGCCCGCGTCGCGGTCGAGCGCTTCGGCGTCGGAGGGGAAGATGGATTTTCCTGCCGCCTCGAGTGCGCGCTCGAAATCGCGCCAGTGCCGGCAGCCGTCGGGGAGGATGTCCGTGCGGACATCCCGCACCGCATTGCAGCGCTTCCAGAGGCGCTGCCAGAAGTCCTGCGTCTTGAAGCTCCAGCAGCCGTCTTCCCAGAACACCTTGCCGTTGGACTGCGGATCGCGCAGATGCGCGGGTACCTCCTCGATCTCACGCGCCAGTCCGGGAACGACGGCGCCGATCTGTCCGCCCTCCCGCAGGAAACCGGCGATGTAGCCGAGATACAGTTCGTCGGTGCCGAAGTACTGGTAGGCGTCCACCGAGAGCACGGCGTCGAAAAATCCCTGCGCGAAAGGAAGCGCGTGGGCTTCCATGCGCAGGGGAAAGACGCGGTCCTCCACTCCGGCGTCGACGGTGCGCCGCCAGTTATTATCCGGTCCGATCCAGAGATCCGCCGCCCACACCTGCACGCCGAATTCTTTCGCGAGGAAAATGCTCGTCGACGCCCGGCCGCAGCCGAGGTCCAGCACGCGCATGCCCTCCCGCAGGGCCATCCCTTCCGCGAGCCACTCCATCAGCCAGACGGGATTCGGTCCCATCTGCGTGTCCATCATCCAGTTCGCGTCATAGCTGTTCGACCGGGGAAATTCAGGTTTGAAAAGGGGATTATCGGCGTCGGACATGTGCGCACCCAGGCAGTTATGAAGGTTTCCACGTCGCAATATGTGGATTTCTGCCGTCACGCGCACGCCGCATGGCGCTCTGCTTCCTCAGCATCACCACGGTTGGGTTACAACGCCGGTACGCAGGTCAGCGGCTGGTGCTCAGATGCCGAACACCATGCCGCGCTGCAGCGTTTTCATCACGGCCAGCCCTCCACCGCGTCGTCAGTCCACTCCCGCGTCTCGTCATCCGCTTCATACGCCTCTGCGTACAGTTCCGCGGACTCCTCAAGCCGCTTCCGCTCCAGTTCCGCTGCGAGCATATCCAGCGCCGCGCGCACGAGTGCACTCTTATCCTTGTACCCGTAGGCCCTGCACTGTTCGAGCACACGCAGATGTCCCTCGTCGATGCTGAATTTCGCCTGTATCATGCCGTCCTCAGAATTGTGCCCGGATATTGGGTCCTGTTTTACGACCCATATCAAGGGGCCGCTTTTCAAAAATCAAGCCATCCCTTGCGCCCCTGTATGGCAAATCACTTTCTGCTGGACTCCTGAACCCTCCCGATCCCAAGACCTCCGTAGAAAAACGTGCGGTCCCGTCCGAGAAGCGTGACGGCGGTGTCGTCGTCGGGGGTGAGGAAAGCGGGCCGGGTGGCGATGTCACGGTACTGTCAAAGGCTTGTAAAAACGCCGTCCTGTGGAAGGCGGCCCGGTGATAATCCATGCGAAACGTCGTTTTAGGGTGTGTTAAAAATCCGGAAAAGCGTGCGAATAAATTTTAGGGTGCATTAAAATTAATTTTTAATACGCATTAAAACTCCATCAGCGACGCTGGCGACCGTATTTTTGCACGCTCACGAGCTGTTTTTGGCGATAAGCGGCGAATACGTGTTGTTTTCTATGATCCGCGAGCACCTTAACAGGATGTAAGCGAATCGTAATGGGCCTTTAATCATGGATTCAGTCCGCTGTAAGGTCCCCCTCCTAGATTGGTCTGCAGAGCTTATCACCGCTCTCCTTCGACGTGGCAGTCGAATGGACTCAACAGACATAGGAGGAAGTATGACACAGATGAACAGCATTTCGACGCGCTTCAGGCGACTGACCGTCCTTCTCGCGGGACTTGTCCTTTCGCTTCTCGCGCTTCATGGCCAGGCCTATGGACAGGATGGCGGCAGCGATGCAGGCAGCACGCTCTCGACCGACAATCCCTACGTACAGCAGATCATGGAAGTGCAGGAGCATTACACCGATGCCCTGCTCAGCATAGAGGGTGTCGTGGGCGTCGGTGTCGGCGCAACGGAGACCGGTGAGGCGGCGATCGTGATCCTCACCGAGAGCGAGCTCGGTCCCGGCAATCTCCCCATGCAGCTCGAAGGAATTCCCGTTCTCGAACGCGTGACCGGGGAGACCCGGCTGATCGGGGGAACGGGTTCCAGCACATCGACGGCCACGACCACGCGCTTCACGCGTCCTGTGCCCATTGGCATATCCACGGCGAACTACTACGACTGCGGCGCCGGCACCATCGGTGTGCGTGTGCGCAACGGTTCCAATTATTATATCCTTTCCTGCAACCACGTTTTCGCACGATTCAACAATGCCAGCGCCGGTGAACTCGTGCTGCAGCCCGGACGCGCGGACGTGAGCTGCCAGACCATACTGGCGGATTCCATCGGTCGCCTCACGGATTTCGAATCCATCACCTACAGCATGTACGCGGGCAACATCATGGATGCCGCCCTTGTCAGCACCACGCCCTCCATGGTCGCGAATTTCACACCTCAGGACGGCTACGGCATCCCGTCGAGTACGACGGCATCGGCGTATGTCAATCAGTCGCTGCAGAAGTACGGCAAGGCCACGGGACTCACCAACGGCGATGTTGTACTGATCAACTGCACAATACAGATCCCCTACCCTTCCGGCACCACGCGCTTCGTCAACCAGATTCTCGTCGAACCGCCGAAAAAGAACGCGGTGTTCACCGCAGGCGGAGATTCCGGTTCGCTGGTGGTGACCAACAACAGCAGCGCCAATCCCGTGGGACTCGCCTTCGCCATGTCCGGCAACTACACCGTCATCTCTCCGATCGACCCGATTCTCACCCGCTTCAACGTCGAAATCGACGACGGGTCGAGCGGTCCCCTCCCCGTGGAACTGAGCTACTTCTCCGGTGCGCTGATGGAAGAGGACGTGCACCTGAAATGGCGGACGATCACAGAGCTGCAAAATCACGCCTTCCACGTACAGCGTTCGACCGACCAGCGCAGCTGGAAGGACATCACGGTGATCCCGGGAGCAGGAACGAGCAACACCCCGCACGCGTACGGCCATGTCGATGCCGGTATCGGCGCGCGCTACGCGGGACAGCGCCTGTATTACCGCCTGCTGCAGGTGGACCGCGACGGCACGGAGAACTACTCCTCGGTACTCGAGGTCCTGCCGACGGCCGCGACGGCGCAGATGCAGATCTATCCGAACCCTGTCCGCAGCGATGCCGTCAGCACCGTGCAGCTCAACATCTCGGAGCCCATGGACGGTGTGTTGAACGTCTACGACGCCAGCGGACGCCAGCTTCCCCAGTACGCACAGCAGCTGTCCCTCTTCAATGGTACGCATGTGGTGCCACTGTCGCTGAGCGGGGCTTCGCCGGGAAGCTACTTCCTTGAATTCCGCAGCGCGAAAGCCGCGGTGCGTCAGCGCATGATACTCGTCCGATAAAGGAAGGAGAACACATCATGCAGACCACTCGCATCAGCATCCTGCTCGTCCTGCTGCTCACGCTGCTCACACTGCCCGCGGCGGCACAGCAGTACGCAAACGGCGGCATGTTCTCCACGGCCAGCATCGCGGGTATGCTTCCCGTCGAACTGCCGGGCGAACGCGGCATCGAGGCCGGTGCAGCAGATGCGGCGAAGGCCCATCGTCCCGCCGCTCCCTCGCCCGCACCGGTCCCGGCATTCCTCCCGATCGCGCAGCCCGTGATACTGCACCGCACCGCGACGGCAGCGGTTTCCATGCCCGCAACCGCCCCCGTCCCCGCGCCGCAAGCGGATCTCCACATGTTCTCCGGAGCGCGCATACGCAACGTGATACAGCTGCACTGGGAGACCGTCAGTAACGAGGGCACCGCGGCATTCGCCATCGAACGCCGCTCACAGCTTCAAAAACACTGGCAGTCCGTCGGCTACGTGCGTCCCGCACAGCCGGGCGGCAGCAACTACCGCTTTCTCGATAAACTCCATGGCGACGGCGTCGCATACTACCGGCTTCGGCAGTTGCGCACGGACGGAAGTGCCGTCGTCTCTCCCGTGATCAGCGTGACACCCGACGCGGTGCCGCCGACGTTTTCCATCTGGACAGAAGCATCCGGGCCTTTCCAGAATTACGGCACGGTTTCGTTCGGCCTCGAAGAACGCTCCGAAGTGAAGGTCACGCTGCACGACCGCTTCGGCAGCACCATCACCACGTTGCTCGACTACCGGATCATGGATGCAGGACATCACGTGCTTCCTATTGCCACCTCCCGCCTGGCGTCGGGGCTTTACTTCCTCCAGCTCCACTCCAAGGGCGGGAGCAGGAAGCTGCTGCTGCCTCTCCTCTGATCCGTTCCCGGCAACTTCGTGGATAACGACAGCAGGCCCGCTCCGGTGGGACTGCTGTCGTCATATCCAGACGTCATTCTCCGCCGTCATTGCGCCGCCGGCATCACCGGTGTTTCTCACACCGCGCGGTTCGAGCAGGAGGATGTGGCACTCCTTCGCTGTCCGTGGACAGTGTTCGATCCCCCGGGGAACGACGAACATCTCGCCTTCCCGCAGCGTCACCTCCCCGTCACGCAGAAGTATTGTCAGCTCACCGGAGAGTACGAGGAACAGCTCGTCCGTGTCCTCGTGCCGGTGCCATACGAATTCACCCTCGATTTTCGCGAGCTTGACCTGGTAGTCGTTGACTTCCGCGACGACACGGGGGGACCATTTGTCGGCGATCAAAGACAGCTTCGCGTGAAGATCGATCGGTTGATATTCCATATACGCTCCTTGTCTGCCATTGCGGCACGCGGCCGCGCTGCGGATAAATGTGTGCGTCCCGACGCCATGCTCCGATCACTTCTCCACGGGATGTGGCGCGACGGTGAGGGAATCCCCGGTATACCACCCGGCCATGTCCTCCGAGAGCATGCGCACGCGCAGGCGCAGCGTGTCGCCGCGGATTCGGAGCGCGCAGTAGTGAAACGGACGAACGGCGGCGCCGGGATAGAGGTCGTCGTAACGGCGGTGCCAGCAACGGTCGAGTTCCTGCCGGGGTCCTCCGCCTCCGCCGCTGACGATGAAATGCTTGTTCCCGCTGCGGAAATGCTCGTACGCATGACAGTGCCCGGAAAACAGCAGTGCGGTTTTCCGGGCGTCCAGGAAGGGGAGCACGACGGAATGCTCGACCTCCGCACTGGCGGAAACGATCATACTGTTGGTATACGGGGGATGATGACCGCAGACGACGACATGCCGCACGGCGTCGTCTGCATCCAGCGCGGCCAGGCGACTCTCATACCATCGTTGCTGCCGCTGCACGCTGCTGTCCTGCATCTCATCGAAATTGGTGTTGAGCAGGAGGAAGGCCACCGGTCCGCAGCGCAGCTCATACCAGTCCCTCCCGCGCAGCGGCGGGAAACGGGCATCGAGCCGTCGCCGGCCCGCGGCGTCATTCCCGAAGTATTCATGATTGCCGAGTATGGGAAACACGGGCACGCCGGCGCTGCGGATATCGTGCATGATGCCGTCGAAATGCGTCCAGGCCTCGTCATCGTCCGCCTGGTAGACGAGATCACCGAGTATGATGAGCATGTCCGGGCGAGCAGCGGCGATGCCGCGCATGACTGCGGCTCGCGCCTGGTCATTCTGTTCACGCTGGAGCAACCGCTCGGGCACCCCCGTGCGCTGCGGATCCCCGACGAGTATGACCTGCGCACCGTCGGTGTCATCATACGCAGGGAGTGCGCACGGATACGTCTGCGCCAGCTCACTCGCCTCATTGTCGCAGGCGGTGATCAGAAAACAGAGTGCCAGAGCCACGGTGACACGTGCGCGGTGCCGGAACGGGATGAGCGTCGAAAGAAACATGTCAGAACCGCGACCGCAGCGTCAGTGCTTCGCCTCCGGGGAGACGGATATCGACGCTGCCGTCATCTTCGTTGAGTGAGAGGGGACTGTTGCCGCCCTCGAGCAGAAGCACGTAGGCGGTCGTGTGCGGGAAAAGCGCGTTGTTCTGGAGTATGACGCTGCTGCGCGGGACTTTCTCGCCGAAGGCGGGATAGTACTCGGTCTCCGTCGTGATCAGGGACTCCGGTCCTTCGCTCAGGAAAACGACCCGGGAATCCCCGCGTCTCATGTCCACCCGTCCGTTCGCGGGCTCGATCGTCACGTCGGGATGCAGGTGCAGGAAACTCCGGTACTGATGCCGTCCGCTGCCGTGCAGCCAGTCCACCACGGCGATCCAGCTGTCCCCGGCGACGACGACGGCCCGTTCGTGCAGCATGCCGCGTCGCAGGCGCGTGTAGCCGTCATGCGTACCGCGCAGTATCACCACGCCGTCGCGTTCCTCCCGCTGCGCATGCCGTATGCGCGCGCGCCGTCCCACGCGGAAACTCTTCCATATCTCGGACTGCTCGGCACCGTCGATCTCCACGGTGTTATGCGCCGCGGTGGAACGGGAATAGTGGCGTTCGGGGGATTCACGGTAATGATACACGCCCGTGTCCGTGATGAAGCGCCGGCCGTCGAGCGACCATTCGTAGCTCAGCGTATCGCAGTGCGCATGTCCCGGCTGATAATCCGGACCGACATTGCCGGCATCGAAGACCAGCCAGCTTCGCGCCGTCCCCACCGTGTGCAGGCCGGAGGCACGACGGGGTTTCACCGCTGTCGCCGCGGCAGTGGGTACCGCTCCCCATTCCATCTCCCGGCACAACGCTTCTCCGCGCGCGAGTACTTCCTCCGTCCTGAGGAAAAAGCTGCGCGTGGAGTCGTTGAAAAAGGGGATTTCACCGTCCGGATGGCGCATGCGCCGGAGAAAGTCCGTCATGCGCGCCACGGCTTCGGCGAGGAACTCCGGCACCGTGCTGCCCGCCAGCGCCATGGCCTCCGCCATGTCGAGCACGTCATTCGTCATCGAGACGTGGTACATGGGACTGCGTTCGAAGTGACAGCCGTCGTCGAGCACCTGCTCGCGCAGTTCACGCTCGAGCAGCTTCATGCCGAGTCGCCGCGCCTGCGCACCCGTCGACGTGTCGAGAAAGAGTCCGGCGAACACCAGGGCCTTGACGTTGCGCAGAAGGTGATTGGCCATCGTCCCCTTTTCGAGGTTGCGCAGCAGTACGCGTGTCATGTGCTCGACGCCGCGGGAGAGAGAGGCGTTCCGCGTGTCGGTGTACACCCCGGGATATTCTTCCAGCATCGCGCTGAGCCGCACCCACGACTCGATGCGTATCGAGAGCACGTAGGGATGCCAGGCGCTTCGGCGTGCACCGACGGCGGACAGCGGAAAGGCTGCTTCCCACTCGGAGAGGAAGCGGGTGACCGCCGCAGCGCGTTGCGCGGCGCGCTGCGCGTCCGCGTCCTCCCGCTGCAGCAGCGCGAGCAGGTAGTCGTGATAGCCGAAATGGAATTGCCAGAGCAGGGGTTTCGCCGCGACCGCGTCGCGCAACGCGGCGGTGTCCTCCGGCAAGATCAGCACGTCGCGGAGAAACTGCATCCGGCGCGCGGAGAGGTCGATGTCCTCGCAATGGTAGCGTCCGCTCAGCCGGGGAAGGGATGAGGCGGGGACGTTCTCCTCCGGGGACGCGAAAAACCGGGCTGCGAGTCCTGTCCTCTCGATCACGCTGATACCCGCCCCCTTGAGCGTGCGATGCACCCGCCAGTATATCATCGACGGCTTGAGATGGTAGAGGGACCAGAATATGACGTGTGCCTTCGAGGCCATGATGCTCCAGAATTGTGTTGCAGACGACGGCATTCACCCGTGCTGAACACGGTCTCTGCGCGGTGCGTGCCCGGTGCGAGGTTCGCGGCCGGCGCGTGAGCGGCGAGCGTCACGGGAGCCGCGATCGGCACGGGGACCGCGGTCCGCGGCATTCTTCTCCTCACTGCCCTTCAGCATGGCGGCAAGTGCGCCGAGTCCGGCGATCAGCATGCCGTCCCAGCAGATGTTTGCAAGATACAGATGTTTGATCAGGTCACGCTGTCCATCACCGAAAATCTGCATCCACATGTCGGCCAGCAGGCCGAGAGCGAGCAGCACGCCGACGGACGCGAAACGGCGCAGCAGCAGGTTGCGGCTTTTCCGCGCGCGCAGGAATACGAGGAGCAGCAGGAGCGTCCCCGCGATAAGCGCCCGTCCCCTCGGGAAGACGCTGCGTTTGAGGCGCGACCAGCCGTCGAGCGGTGAGGCCTGCGCGGCGGCAACCGGCGTCCAGCGCGCCCAGGGGCGCTGCGCGGCGGACTGGTTGTAGAGCACGGTCTTGGACAGGTGTGTGAGCTCCGCCCGCTGCATCGAGTCCGCTGCGAAGACGAGCATGCGCCAGGTGATGGCGGGTTCATGGAGCAGGATATCCGCGACCGTACGATGCGACATGCGGTCGGGATATCGCAGCATGGCCTCCTTCCCTTCCGGTCCGTAGGCGTGATGCCCGATGTACTGCAGTCCGTCGGACATTCCGAGCCGCTGGAGATGCGACGCCGGACGGCTGCTGAACACGAGTCCCCCGCAGTAAATGCTCTGATAGGCGTTCACCGTGCGCGTTCCGTAGAGCGAGGACTGCAGGAGGGAAAACCCGGTCGGCAGGATGCCGATGAGCAGCACGTACAGCGCGAGGCGACGTCGGCGATGCCACAGCAGGCGCCAGGGGACGAGCAGCAGCATGGCGAGCAGCGCCCAGTGTATGTTGCTGAGCTTGGCCGTCGTCATGAAAAGCACGGCGGCGGCGGACAGCCAGGGACGACCGCGGCTGTCCCCCCTGCCTGTGTAATAGCCGATGGCGAGCAGAATCAGGCAGAGTCCGATCAGCGAGGCGGGTTCCTGGTAGAAGCTGGTGAAGTAGGCGACATAGTCGGTGTTGAAGGAAAGGAAGACGAGGGGGATGCCCACCACGGCATAGAGCAGTGGCGCGGCGCGTCCGCCTTCCCGTGCGAAATGGCGCAGCAGCAGCCAGAGGAAAAACAGCAGGAAGAGCCGCGGTGCAATCGACAGCAGTGGCAGGTACAGCGTGTCGGTGGAAAAGAGCAGCACGTTGAGCAGCAGGCCCGGCAGCCACAGCAGGAGCACGGAGCTGACCCAGCGCGAGGCGAAGGGGAAATCGAGTTTCCAGAAGGCCGGCACGTTGTTGTAGAAGCGGTCGTCGTACGCGGCCGAACCTTCCGGCGGCCAGTTTTCCGCGAAGCCCGAGGGACCGCTGGAGAACCACTGCATCAGGCGGGTATAGTCACCATTGTCCGCCAGTCCCACGTGCAGCTGCAGGGACGTCCCTGTCACGGCAACGAGGAGGAGCAGCGCGGAGAGGACACGGCGCCAGTTGATGACGGATTCCCGCGGTTTCATGCGTCCCCTCCCGGACCGAGATCCGGCAGCGCGGCGGAATCGAGTGCGGGCGGACGCAGCGTGCCGTCCACATAGGCACGCATCCACAGCTCGAGTACCAGGAGCTGCCAGAGCCGCAGGCTGTGGTCCTCCCGTCCCGCAGTGTTCTCCCGCAGCAGACGGTCGATGCGCGCGGAGTCGAACAGTCCGCGATGCGCGGCGGCGGAGCGCAGATGATCCTCGATGAAGCTGCGCAGTCCGTTGCGCAGCCATCCGCGCACCGGGGGACTGTACCCCGTCTTGGAGCGACGGAGGATGCGGTCGGGGATGCGGTGCTCCCAGGCCCGCCGCAGCAGGACTTTCCGCTGCGTTCCCTCGCGCAGCTTATCCTCGTCCGGCAGCGCCATGCTGTACTCGACGAGACGATGGTCGAGAAAGGGGACGCGCATCTCCACGGAATTCGCCATGCTCGTTTTATCCATGTTCTCGAGATTCAGGTACGGGAGGAAGCCGGAGAGATCGCAGGACAGCATGCGTGAGAGCGGTGTCATTCCTTCCGTACGTGCGAACAGCTGATCGTGGAAGGCATACAGCTGCGCTTCATCGACAAGTCCCCTGGCGTCATCGGCGAGCAGCGCCCGCAGGTCCGCCGGGGAATTGTAGCTGGAATAGCCGATGAAGCGCTGGACGAAGGGTCGACCGAGATGGTTGAGCAGGTACAGGGGACGCCGTCCTTTCTCGATCGGCAGCAGGCCGCTGTGTACGGCCGCGCGCAGAAAGGCCGAACCGGCTGAAATGAGAAAGGACGGTACGCCGCGCAGCTTTTCCCCGAAAAGCACGGCCGGGTAGCGCGGATATCCCGCGAGCAGCTCGTCCGCCCCCATGCCCGAGAGGAGCACGGTCAGGCGCTGGCGTGCACGCCGCGTGAGCGCGAGATTGGTGACGATGGTCGGATCCGCCAGCGGTTCGTCGCAGTGCCAGACCGCGTCGGTGAGCAACGCCGGCGTGTCATCCTCGAGCGTCGCCACTTCCAGCTCCGCGTGAAACTCCGTTGCGGCGAGCCGGGCATAGGGAAGGTCGTCCTCGAAGACGTCGCGTGCGCGGCTCTCACTCGAGTAATGCGCGGTGAACGCGCGCGGGCTTTCCTGCTCCGCGGCCATCTCCGCAAGCAGTATGGTCGAGTCGATGCCGCCGCTCAGCAGCAGGCCGAGCGGGACGTCGCTCATCAGCTGCGATCGCACCGCGCGACGAAGCAGCATGCGGAATTCCTCGTCGCGCTCCGCGGGCGAGGGACGTGCGCTTCCCGCCGCCGTCCACTTTTCCACCGGATCCCAGTAGCGTCGACTGCGCAGCGAAGCATCCTCGTATACCGCGATGCTGCCGGGAAGCATTTTCCGGATGCCGCGGAATAGCGTTTCCTCCCCGGGCACCCAGAGAAAGGCGAGGTACTGCGGAAGCAGGTCCTCTCGAAGTGCACGGGTATGGGGCAGCACGGCGGCGATGGCCTTCGCCTCCGATGCGAAATACAATGCGCCCTCGTGCTCGGCGAGGTACAGTGGTTTTATCCCGAGATGATCCCTCGCGAGCAGCAGGCGACGCTGCTCCGCGTCCCAGAACGCGAAGGCGAACTGTCCGACCAGGCGGTCGACGACCGCGTCGCCCCATTCGACACAGGCGCGCAGCAGCACCTCGCTGTCCGAGCGGGAGCGGAACACATGTCCCTGTCCTTTGAGCTGATCGCGCAGTTCCGTGTAATTGAATATCTCGCCGTTGAAGACGAGGACGAAGCGGCCGTCCTCGCTCGCCATGGGTTGACGGCCGGCCTCGGAGAGATCGAGAATGCTCAGCCGCCGGTGGCCGAGTCCCGCTCCGGGCATGGTCCACACGGCACCGTCGTCCGGTCCCCGGTGTGCGAGCATCTGCGTCATGATTCGCAGCCGGTCCGGTGCGTCCGCACCGATGATTCCGCTGATGCCGCACATCAGGCGTCCTCCCCGAGCGAAGCCAGTACTGCGGCCACGCGCTGCGCGGACACTTCCCAGGAGTAATCCTTCACCAGCGCCCGGCGTGCGCGGCGGCGTTCCGGCGTGTCCTCCGCGAGTGCGCGTTGCATGCAGGATGAGAACTCCTCCACGCTCCGGGCAATACAGCCCTCCCCTTCGTATGCCCGCGCCACTTCGATGATGGGCGGAGAGACGACCGGCAGGCCGAGAGCAAGATACTCGCGGAACTTGATGGGACAGCTGTATGTGATCCAGTCACTTTGCACGAAACTCAGAAAACCGATGTCGAAATGCGTACCGTAACGGGGAATGTCCTCTATGGGAAGATAGCCGAGAAAATGCACGTTTGGCAAGGCGGCCAGTTCCGCGTTGTCCATCATCACCCGGCCGATGAAGACGAAGGACCAGTCCGGGTGCATGCGCGCGAGCGCCGTCGTGCGCGCATTGTCCTGCAGCGCCTCGAGCGAGCCCCAGTACCCGATGATCGGACGCCGCAGGTCGCGCAACGCTTCCGGTTCGGGCACGGGCGCGTCGGGATCGACCGAGAGAAACGCCGGGTGCACGCCGTGGGGAATATATTCCACCCGTCGCGCGACGGCGGCTTCACGCTCGGCAAGGCCGACGGATGCGCAGATCACCGCGTCCGCCGCGCGGAGCAGCGTGTCATGATCCTCGGCGATGCGCGTAAAGTTCATCGCATCGTAGTACGCCGTGTAATTGTCCTGCACGTAGTAGATACATCCCTCGTGCGGAATGCGCTGCAGCAGCAGCGCCGCGGTGGGCAGTCCCGCCCAGAACAGCGGCCTCGTCATTCCCGCGCGCTTCATCGCGTAACGCACCTGCAGGGTAACGAGTAAGAGATTGACACGGCGCACGGACGCGACGGACCAGAGGGGGACGAGAAACGGCGTGAGCACCCAGACGTCCCCGTCACGACGCAGCCAGCGGATGAGGCTGCGGAGCTTGCGCCGAAGCCGGGCGGCGATGCGCGGGGAAGCGCTGCCGGGCAGTCCTATACCGATGGAATTGATGAAGAGCACGGGACGTCCCTCTCGCGCGAATACGCGCATCCACTGTTTTTCCGTCATCGGATTGTGCGCCCACCAGTCATTGCCGGCGAAGCAGACGATGGCGTCATCGCGCATGTCGCCTCCGGGTGATTTCACGGTACATTTCCACGAGTTTCCAGGTCTCGTCTTCCCAGCGGAACGCGGCGCGCGCGCGCGCGGCAAGGAGTTTGCCGCGCGGCAGCGTCGCTGCATGCGTGATGGCGACGGCGATGGACCGCGGATCCTCCGGTTCTGCACAGGCGCCGTAACCCCCGCCTTCGATCAGGGACTGCAGTCCGGGGAACGCCGAACTCACCAGCGGGAGGCCCGCGTACAGGTACTCGTACAGCTTGTTCGGCGCGGCATAAATATTGTTCCGACCTTCGCGACTGTAGAGCAGCACGCCGACATCGGCGCTGGCGGTGACGTGGCGCAGCTCCTCGGGCGGCGTCCACGGCAGGCGATGCACACGTCCCTCCAGCGCCTCGGCTTCGCGCAGGATACGCGCGGTATATGCCGGATCGCCCTCTCCGGCAAGGACGAGGTGAAAATGCGGGGGCAGCTGCCGGAAAGCATGCAGCAGCGGAAGCAGGCAGCGGGTCGGGGCGAACAGTCCCTGGTACAGCACGATCCGCGCCTGACCGTCGAGCCGGAAACGCTCACGCAGCATATCCGATGATGCATATGGCGGTGGATCCGGCGGAATGTTGCGCACGATCACGGGAAGCTGCGGCGCCCCGTATTCCTCATGCACGATGGCGGCGCGATTCGCTTCGGGCACGACGACGCGCCGGGCGCGACGGCTGACCAGGCGTTCGAGTCGGCGCCAGGTCCCGCGGAGCGGGGCATTGTCCTCAGCGGCTTCCGACCAGAGTTCGTGGGCATGATAGACGACCGGGATGCGGCGGCGCAGAAGCCAGGGCAGCAGCGGCAGCATGGCTGGCATATCATGTCCGACCAGCACGTTCGCGCGCTCGTCGCGCACGGCGGCGATGGCGCGCACGGCGGCGATGGCGCGCAGGGTGAATTCGGTGAAGCGCCAGAGTTTGCGCAGCGGGGTTTGCGCCGCGGAATGCGCACGGCTGCGCAGCGGCAGGTAGACGATACGCACCCCGGGCAGAGTGCGCGCGAGATACCCGTGGTCCTGCTCGTAGTCCGGCAGCAGCAGGACCTGCTCGTGTTCCCGCGCGAGGGATCGCAGTTCCGCCATCAGCGGCGGCAGCTTGCGCGCCTGATTGAAGGCGATATGCAGGACGCGGGCATTCATACGCCGCCTTCCTTTATCCGTGACAGACGACCGCGGAGAAAGCCGGCGAGCATGCTCCACTCCTTGAGCGCGACGAAAAGGAAACCGCCCATGGCCTCGGAAAATGGCTGCTTCCCCCAGTCATATTTCGGCGCGAGGTGGAGAAAGTACAGGAAAAGCAGAACGGGAAGCAGGACGAGCAGCGGCGGATAATACACGGCGCCTGCGAGCAGAACGGGCAGCGCGGCCCATTTCGCGGCGCTGCGCGCGTATCGCGCACCGTGCGAGCGCGCTTCCCCGTCACCGAGTCCGTAAAGAAAATGCTGGCGGAGGAAGCTGCGCAGCGTGGGCCGCGTGTACCAGTGCACCATGGCGTCCCATCGCGTGACGAAGCGATGTCCCTTCCGTTTCATGCGCAGAACCAGGGCCGTGTCCTCCCCTGCGAAGGTCAGGTGCTCGGGATATCCCCCGGCCTCGAGTATGGCGAGGCGGCGGGCCGCGAAGGAGCGGGAGGATGGCAGGAAGCTGTCCGGGTCGCAGTTATGCAGCGGTATGGAAGCGGATGCGGTCCAGCGCTGCACGCGCCTTTCCCCGACCAGCGCATACCCGCCGCCGACGGCGTGCAGCGTCTCGTCCGCGAGCAGCGGTGCGGTGATGCGTTCGAGCCAGAAGGGATCGATGATGCAGCCCGCGTCGGTGATGGCGAGCACGTAGTGGCTGGCCTCCGCGATGGCGCGATTCCGGCCGCGGGCGATGTTCGCCCCCGCCTCGATCACGATGGTCACCGGAAGGTCACCCGCCTCGCGGCGCAGCGCGGCGACCGTCCCGTCGTCCGATCCCCCGTCGCAGATTACGATTTCCGCGGGTCGGACGCTGGATGCGCGCACCCCCTGGAAGAAGAGCGGGACGTTGGCCTCTTCATTCTTCGTGGTCAGGATGAGTGATACCGGTATGGTTGCTTTTGTTGCTGTCATGCGTGGCCATGAAAATCGTGATGCCTGCGAACGCGAAACCGAGCAGGTACTTGAGACGGATAAAATAGAGATAGTTCGGGACAAAGATGATGATCATAAGGACCAGGGCCATCAGCGCCCAGCGATGCCAGGACTCACGTGTGGCGCGGTACATGCGCAGTCCCTCAAGGCCGAAACGGAGCATCGAGGCATAGATTGCGATCGTCCCCACGATACCGACTTTCAGGAGAAAGGTGATCGCGTCGATATGCGTCTGCACGTGTATGCCGCTGTGCTGTTCCTCGACGGAAAACGCGCCGCCGTCGAAAGGCATGTGCACCGCCGTTTCGCGCCACGCGGCTCCCCATCCCTGTCCGAGCAGCAGGCCGCCCTCACGGGTCAGCTGATCCCAGACATTGATGATTTCGAGGAGACGCGTTCCGAACGAGAGGTCCCCGTAGAGCTTCAGGGCATCCCACCAGTTGAATGCGCTGGTGAGGGCGTAGAGAATCGCATTGCGGCTCTCCGCGGAGAGCACGGTGAAAAAAACCAGCATGGCCGCCCCGGCGCTGAGTCCGACGACGGCGAGTACGGTTCGGGGACGAATATCCCTTCGATGCAGCACGGCGATGAGCGCGAGGGAGTAGATCGCCTGCAGGTACGTCAGTTTTCCGAGTCCCGCGATCAGCATCACCACGAAATACACGGCCAGCAGCAGCAGCGCGGGCCGCAGCAGAGGGAGGGTATTCCCCGCGGCGAAGTGCCGGCGGAAGATGAGCAGCGATGCGAGGGTGAGCGCAAGGGCCAGCGCGGTCAGCGGCAGGTCGCTGCCGAGAAGGACGCGGTGGTAAACACCGGTCTGAAGGCCGCCGCCGGTGAGGTAACGGTAGAAAAACAGTCCGTGCTTGAGCACGAACACTCCCGCACCGACGAGCAGTGCGAGCACGATGTCCCGCCGCGCGCTGAACGTGCGGGAGAAGATGAAGTAGAAAATGAGGACATGCGCCAGCATGCGCAGGTCCCAGGTGTAGTCGGAGAAGGAACGCATGTGCACGATGCCCGGGATCATGCCGTAGAGCCAGACGAGAATGAGCGGGAGGAGGAAGAGGTCGCCGCGCAGCCAGCGCCACCGGCCGTGCTCGAGCATATGCCGCCATTCGCGCAGCAGCACCGGGATGAGCAGGACGATGCTCAGGACGTCCATCAACGCGAAACCGAACACTTTCACCGCGAGTACGGTGTTCGCAATGCTTTTGTCGACGAAGGCCTCCTGGCTCGTGAGGTTGAATTCCTCGTACGCGAAGAGGAAAGCGACGAACAGCAGCAGCGCCACGCGGAAGTCGATCAGCATGAGGACCACGGCGCCGAGCATGACTGCCATCGACAGCGCGTAGGCCGGCGAAGTGGCGAGTTTGTCGCCCGTGACCACGAGAAAGATTGCCGTGAACGCAACGACGCCGGCGCTCCATGCGAGCGGGTGACGCAGCAGGGGACCGAGCGTGGTGGAAATGTTCATCGCGTATCTCATGCGGCGGACTCCCTGCGCAGGAGAAGGGAGTGGATTTCCCGCAGGTCACGGACCGTCAGCACGCGGAGGAGGAAGAGCAGCAGCAGGCTCAGGCACAGCGCGGCGACGGCCGGCAGGGGACCGGGAGGCATGCCGCCGAGCATGAGGAGCAGGGGCGGGAATGAGACCGCGGTCGCCCCGGCGAGTATGCGCAGCAGCGGAAGGGACATCGACAGGCTGCGGGCGGCGAAAACGATGTACAGCACCGCCGCGACTCCCTCCGCGAAGAGGACGGCGATCGCGGCACCCTCGATTTCCCAGGCGGCGATGGCGAAAGGAGCAGCGACGACGCCGACAGCGAGAGCGACGATACTCGCCCAGACCGCGCGCCACACCGCCCCGCTCACCATCAGCACGTTGCTCGCCAGCAATCCGATACCGAAGAGCGGCAGGAACAGCGCCAGCAGCTGCAGCACGGAAACCGCCTCCGTGAAGTCCGCGCCGTAGAGAAGTCCGACGATGTCGGGCGCGAGCGTGATAAGCAGCTGCGCCATCAATGCGGAGAGCAGGAAGACATAGAGCGTGCCGCGGGCGTAGGCGCTGGCGGCGCGCGCGGGATTCTCGACGAGCAGGCGGCTGAACACCGGGTAGAGCAGCGCCCCGACGGAAGCGAGCACGAAAAGTGAGGCGAAGACGAGGCGCGAGGCCGCCGCGTACACGCCGACGCGCGCTCCGCTGAGAGTCCAGGAGAGGAAAAGAATATCCATGCGCTGAATGGCGAAATGCGTACCGTTGATCAATAGAAAGGGCAATCCGGCGGCAAGCATGCGGCGCACCGCGTCCCAGCGGAAGCGCCAGCGCACGCGCATGGCGAAGCGACGTGCCCATGCGGCACCGAGGACGTACTTCGCGAAAGAGACGACGGATGTTACGGCGATCAGGGCGAGCAGTCCCTCCCCCAGCAGCACGACGAGCACATTGCCCGCGAGAAAGAGCAGCATGCATGCGACTTCGATGACAGCGAAGGGATAGAACAGCTCATGCGCATTCATCAGCGCCTGGTAGGCGTTGGAGAGTCCACTGAAAAACGGACCGATACTGCCGATGGCCAGGGCGATGAGCAGTATGCGCTCATACCCGGAAAACCAGCCGGTGAGCATGATCAGTCCGATCAGCAGCAGGCCGACGAGGAACTGCAGTACAAAAAAATTGTCGAGGTATGATGCGGCGAGTTCGCGGTTCTGGCTGACGTCCCGTATCACCAGGTTTGTGACGCCGAGGTCCGCGAAGGCGAGGTACAGCGTGAGCACGTTCATGACGGTCGCGTAGCTGCCGAGCACAGCGGCCCCGAGCGCGCGGGCGAGGTACATGGCGACACCGATGCTCACGAGGCGATACAGCACCTTGGACACGGTGAGCGTCCAGAAATTGAGTGCGAAGCGCTGCAGGACAGGCGCGGTCATGAGTGATCGGCGCGCGCCTCAGGCGCGGGCGCTGTTTTTGGCCGCGCTCGCATGTTCCGCACGCGCGCGGAGCACGGTGCGCAGCATGACGGCGAGTACGGCGATGAGCAGGCTGAAAAACACGGTCATGAGCATCCACACGGCGCGACGCGGCGCGGTGCGCTGAATGGCAGGGACGGCGGCATCGAGGACCTGCACCGTCGGGGTATCGCGCGCTTCCTGCACGCGATCCTGGTAATACTGCTGGCTCAGGTAGAGGATCACCTGCTCGAGTGTTTTGACGTCACGCAGCAATCCGGCCATTTCCCGCGCGACTTCAGGGACGCGCATGAAGGGAACATGGAATTCCCCTTCTTCTTCGCCGCTGCCCGTACTGAGCGCCGCGTACTGGCTGGAGAGCTGGTCGATCTCCGCCTGCAGCTGTGCGATGATCCTGCTGTGCTCGGCGAAGTCCTGCCGCGCCATGGCCATTTCCGTCCGTGCCTCCATCAAGCGTTCCCGCAGCTGTGCCGCACCGGTGAGCGCCGCTTCCATCTGTTTCTCGAGGAACACGGACTTATTCTCGCGCTGAAAGCGGACCAGGCGCGCGTAAGCCGAATCGAGTTCCGTCCCTGTGCGCGCGAGTTCCTCTTCGATGAAAATGCGTGAGTTGCGCGCACTGGAGATCAGCTTGTCGCGGTTGATGCGGTCGAGCCAGCGGACGTAGTCGTTGGTGACATCCGCCGTGAGGGACTTTATTGAGTCGATTTCCGCGGAGGATGCGAAAAATCCCGTGCCGAAGGTGACGGACACGCGGATGACGCCGTTCTTGTTCACCTCGATCTCCGTGGATTCGCGCAGCGGTTCTACCGCGTGCCGGTAGGACCGGTCCTCCGGAACGCCGAAGTACGGGGCGAGATCGTACTGCACGATGAGGCTTTCGGCGACGGACTGGCTTTTCAGGATTTCGGAGAAGATGTCCGAGGGCCGGCCCCCGAAGCCCAGGCTGGATCCGAGATCGAGCATCGGCAAGGACGAGGCGCCCTGGATGAGTGAGCTGAGGCCGAAGGAACTCTTCTCCTGCTGCGGGGGGAGCAGGGTGACCGTCGAGGTGAACGTCTGCGGCATGACGAGCACGTAGACCAGCATGAGAACGGTGACGGCGCCGACGATACCGGCGACGCTTTTCTTCTGCCGCCAGACCTCCCGGAAAAGGCGGCGCCAGGTGTCGAGATCCCTGCTTTCGAAGTACGGGTGCGTTTCTGTCATGGCGACTCTACCTGCTGACGGCTATTACAATTCCGACGATGCCCGCGATCTGCGAGATGACGCCCAGTGCGTCGAAGGCCACCTCCCAGAACTTGGTCTCAGGGACTTCGGGAACCCAGATGGTGTCGCCGGGTTCGAGCTGATAATCTTCCTCATCGTCGGCGTCGACGAGTTCTCCCGTCCGCGCCTTGACCACGCGCACGTCCCCGTCGTCGGCCCGCCAGCCGAAACCGCCGACGGTGTTGATGTACTGCATGTAGGTCCAATCAGCCTGGAAAATCACGTTTCCGGGATTGTTGACGCGTCCGATGATGCGGATATAGTTCTTTTCTCTCGGTATCTCGACTACATCCCCTTCCTGCATGATGATGTCCTGCGTCGCATCCCCCTGGAGAAAGAGCCGTTTGAAGTCGACGACCATCATCCCCACTTTTTCGCGTGAACGCGCCTTGAAGTACTGGTACTCGTCCTCGCGCATGTCGGCGGCGGGAATTTTCTGCAGGCGTTCGAATTCCGGATCCTTCTCGTTCTCAGGTGGCTTGCGTATCACCACGGCTTCCTCGAGCGAAGCTTCCGCGGTGAATCCGCCCGCGCGCGTGATGAGGTCGCGCAGCGTGGACTTGCCACGTTCGATGGAATAGCTTCCCTCGTAACGCACCTCACCGGTGACGAGCACGAGGCGATGCTGCTGGTACTGCGGAACAGAGCGGATGAGGATGAGATCGCCGGCATGCAGTTCGATATTCGGCTCGCGGTTCGCAGGATATCCGCGCAGGTCGAGGAAAAAGCGATCGGTGGTGACATTGTCGTCCCGGAAGCGCACCACTTCCACGCTGTCGAGAAAGGCGGAGGCACGCAGTCCCTGGCAGACCTCGATGATCTCGTACAGGCTCTCACCCGGAAGATAGTCGAGTCGGCCCTCCATGCCCACGGCGCCGAAAACGCCGACCCGGCGGTCGCGCGGCGGAAAATAAATCCTGTCACCGCCGCTGACAAAGGGATTGGCCGAGAGATCGCCCGTACGAAGGTAGCGCGTCAGGTCCGCGACCACGCGCTGCCCGTCCGTCCGCTGCACGATGATGTTGCGCAGCGCGGTCGTATCCTTGACCGCGCCGCCGGAAAGCGCGAGCGCCTCGGACACGCGTGCCGTGGCCGGCATGGTCACGACACCGGGTTTGCGGACGGCGCCGGCGACGGTCACTTTCACCTGCCGGGCGCGGGCCAGGCTTATCACGATATCCGCACGCTGCACTTCCGTGCGCAACAGGCGGTGAATCTTGTCGCGGACGTCCCGCAGCGTACCGTGACGGACGAAGATGGTGCCGAGCTTGGGTATGACCACCGTTCCGTCGCTGTTGACCGGCACGGTGAAGTTGTAGAATTTGGTTCCGAAGATGTTGATGCTCAGCTGGTCGCCGGGACCGACGACGTAGCTGCTGTCACTGACGGGGATCTCCACGGCGGGCGGCATGAACTGCTGCTCGCTCCTCGCGGGCTTCCGCTCCTCGTCCTCGGTGTGCTCGATGCCGAGATCCTGCGCCTGCGCGGGCAGCGCACAGCAGAACATCAAGGCGAGCATGGGAATGGCACCGGCCGCCGCGGCGGACCAGCGCATGAACAGTGCTGTCATGAATTGCTTTTGACCGGTCTGTGAACGTGCGTGCTCTGTACCGAGGGCGGGGGTCGAACCCGCACGGACCTTTCGGGCCCAAAGGATTTTAAGTCCTTCGCGTCTACCAATTCCGCCACCCCGGCAAGGGGTCAACGTGAAATGTAGCCCCGTTCAGGGTCCGAAACAAGCGGGAACGGGACGGCCGTCGAAGGGAAAAGAGGTACTCACAGTGCAGCGAAACGCTACAGTCCCTGCGCGATTTCCATGCCGAAACGAAGGACGCCGGTGAAGAATTCCGCGGTGCCGCTCCAGAGGGAACTCGCCGTGTCCACCACGTCGAAATCATAGCGCTCGCGCAGCGTGGCGCGGAAGAAAAGGAAGTAGAGCACGGTAACGGCGGAGAGGCCGAAAAACGCACGCCGGAGACTGTCCGACAGGCGGCGAAGCTTCTGCCGGCGGATGGCGCGGTTCTCTTCGGCGGAGAGGGGAAGCGGTTTCCACTTCTCAGGGTGGAGGGTAAAATAACGGTGCTTGTCGCAGGCGAACCACATCGCCGTGCCCTCACGGCGGGGAAGGATGGCGTCCTCCCCGCAGAACACGCATTTCGCGAGGAAACAGCTGTCGCGTTCATGGGCGTCCGCGCAGTTCCCGCAGCGCCGCGCCTTCCGACGTGGCAGGTACAGCGTATGGTCCCCTCTTCCCTCGTAGCATCCCCTGCAGAGGGAGATGCGCGCATCCGTATCCTCCCGATCGCCGACGGAAGCCGTCGATGAATGGTATGGAACATCGTCCGATGCGGTGGACACCGCTGCGGACGTTCTCGCCATGATATGATGCGTGAACGACATGGTCATTCAGATGAAATGAGCAATATGTACAGTATATCGACACTTCAACTAACACATAGATTTCGTAAAAGTCAAGTCCTCACCACGGGCGCATAAATAAAAAAAACCGGGCCTGGGAAGGCCCGGTCTGGAGGCGACGATCGGATTCGAACCGATGAATAACGCTTTTGCAGAGCGTCCCCTTAAGCCACTTGGGTACGTCGCCGTCGGGACGTTCAAGATAGCACCGGAGAGCTGAAAAAGCAAAATGTCCTCCGCATCGGCCGATCTTTCCCATCCTTCCACGTTTCCATATTTCATATCTTTCCACAATCTGCAATCTGCAATCTGTTTTCTGTCATTTGAAATCTGCCAATTTGAAATCTTCAATCCGAAATATGATCGCGAGCTTTCCCATCCCGTCCATCATCGCATCGGCGGTGCTGCTGCGCCTTTCGTTCGGACTGCTCTGGATGCTTGCAGTCAATGCGCCACCCGAGAACGTGCCGGTGGCAGGCGAGAGCTGGGAGCAGGCGGGGGCGGATGGCTACCTGCAGATCGCACGCACACTGCTCATGACCGGAGAGTACGCCTTCGAACCGGGCGGCGCACCGGTACACAACCGTCCCCCGGTGCAGCCGGCGCTGCTGCTCGTTTTCGGCGCCTGGTGGCCGTCGCACTGGTACATCCCGTGGATGGCAGGCAGCGCCCTGCTCGCACTCGGCGCATTGCTCGCCGTGCGCACGCTGGCGCGGGACCTGGGGTTCTCACCCCTCGCGACGCGCGCCGCCCTCCTGCTCACGGGATTTCATCCCTACCTGGTCTTCATTTCCAAGACCTCGACCTTCGTCAACGCGGCCGCCCTGCTGCTGCCGCTGATCCTGCTCTGCGCCCTGCGCATTCCGCGGCATCCGCGTCTGTACGCCCCGCTCACGGGCCTGCTGATGGGCATCGGCGCACTGACGCACGGGACCTTCCTGCTCATCCCCTTCATCCTCGGCGCCATGCTGCTGTGGAAAAAAAACCTTCCGATCGGACGGCGCATCGCAGCTTCCGCCGTAATGCTGCTTGTGGCGCTCGCGGTGGTCGCGCCGTGGACGTACCGCAATCTCGTTACCTTCGACCGCTTCATCCCTGTCGTGACCGGCAACGGCTATCATTACTGGAAAGGCGAGGCGATATATTTCGGCGGGGATTATCCCATGGCGGAGAAATACGAGCAGGCGACGGGAGGGACCTTCCGCGAACGCTACTACGGCGCGGTGGAGCCGGAAATGGACGCCGTGCTGTGGGAGCTTGCGAAGCGGGACATGCTGCAGCGTCCTGAACGCCTTCCCCTGCGCATCATCATCGGGACGGCGACGTATTTCGCACCCTGGGACCGGGGGGTGGCCAAGGCCGCCATTTCCATCGCGCTGACCATCCCTTTCCTTATTCTCATGATCACCCTTTTCATCCGCCGCTGGCGCCGCGGAACGCTCACCTTCGCCCAGGTCGCCATCGCTGCGGTGCTCGTCTACATCGTCGAAGCCTATTCTTTCTTCTGCGCCTGGGGATCCTATTTCAACATGCTCATTCCCCTCGCCTCCGTCCTGCTCGTGTCCCTCTGGGAAGAGAAATCGGAACAACGAAGGTAGCGAAGGGAACGAAGGATTTATGAGCCCAGGCCCCTGAATGACACAGCCCCGACATCTTCATCGGGGCTGCTGGCGTGTGCAAAATGTTGGGACAGGCGCCATCCCGCGGAGCGGGATGGCCCTGGCGCGGCGCGTCAGCGCCGCTCTCGCGCGCAGCCCCCGCGTGCGCCGCAGGCGCACACCTCGCACTACTTCACTTTCTCCCTGAAATACGCTGCCGTCCGCGCGAGTCCTTCACGGCGCGAGACCCGTGGCTCCCAGCCGAGCAGGCTGCGTGCGAGCGTGATATCGGGCTGGCGCACCTTCGGATCATCTTCGGGCAGTTCCCTGTGCACGATGCGGCTGCTGCTGCCGATCACCTCCAGCACTTCGCGGGCCAGGTCGAGCATGGTCAGTTCGTCGGGATTCCCGATGTTGACCGGGTCGCTGTAATCGGACATGAGGAGGCGGTAGATGCCATCGACGAGATCCGAGACGTAGCACACGCTGCGTGTCTGCATTCCATCGCCGAAGACCGTGATGTCCTCTCCGCGAATGGCCTGCGACATGAAGGCGGGAATGGCGCGGCCGTCGTTGACGCGCATGCGTTCGCCGTAGGTATTGAAGATGCGCACGATGCGGGTTTCCACGCCGTGGAAGCGGTGATAGGCCATGGTCATGGCTTCGGCGAAGCGCTTGGCCTCGTCGTAGACGCCGCGGGGACCGACGGGATTGACGTTGCCCCAGTAGCTCTCGACCTGCGGATGGATTTCCGGGTCTCCGTACACCTCCGAGGTGGAGGCGATCAGGAAACGGGCATTCTTTGCCTTCGCGAGCCCCAGGGCCTTGTGCGTCCCGAGCGACCCGACCTTGAGCGTCTGTATCGGCAGCTTCAGGTAGTCGATCGGCGAGGCGGGCGAGGCGAAATGGAGGATGTAGTCGAGTCCCCCTTCGACGTAGACGAACTCGGTCACATCGTACTTGATGAACTTGAAGCCCGGGTGCCCGAAAAGCTGCTCGATATTGGCCAGGTCGCCGGTGATGAGGTTGTCCATACACAGCACCTCGTGGCCTTCCTCGAGCAGGCGTTCACAGAGGTGGCTGCCGAGGAAGCCGGCGCCGCCGGTGATAAGTGTGCGTGGCATAGCGCAATACCATTTGAAGTGAGGAAAATGGACGGGCGGACACGCGGTCCGCCCGTTCTCATAGGTTCGTCATGTTGCGGCGTGCGGCACTTACGGCGTGCGGCGCTTACATTGTCGCCGTGTCCGTCACCGCCGGTGCGGCGGGGGGACCCTGCATTTTCCGCTGCAGCGCGTTGATCTGCTCCTGAATGCCCTGGTCCTGCGGGTACATTCCCTGCAGGCGGCGCAAAAGGTTGATGCCATCTTCGTAGCGGCCGGAAGCGTCGTAGTAATTGAGCAGGAAGATGTACGCGTTCCGACCGGTGGGATTGTTGCCGGGGTCGTCCGTATCAAGCTGGCTGATGAAGTATTCCTCCATCTCCTCGCCGATTTTCAGGTACTCGGCAGTGTCGCCGACCATGATGTAGAAATTCGCAAGGTCCGTGCGCAGCGACTCGTCGAAGCGGTGATACGCGGACGGCATCACGTCCTCCATCGTGTCGAGTACCGCCTTGGCGCCGTCGATGTTCCCGTTCTCCTGCGCCATGATCTGGGCGAGGCCCATGTAGAGGGCACGGAAGCTGAAGATCATCTTCGTGCTGGCTTCGTCGAGGTTGACCTTCGGATTGTCCAGTTCGCGGAACATGAAACCGTAGGCGCGGTTGCTGTCAGGCTCCTGGCGCAGCTCGGTCAGGTGCCGGCGCGTCTCCTCGATATTCATCGCCTGGTAGTAGCGGCCCCCGCGGTTGCCGAAGCTGACCGGGGACACGCGGTACGTCAGTCCCTCGACGAAGAGATGATTTTCGAGCCCCACCCTGTCATTCGGTGAGGTACTGAGTGCGAAATGGATGGGACGGTCATTGAAGTTGTTGTTGAGGATGTCGATGATGAGAATATCTTGTATGCGAATGCCCTTGGTGCCGGCGGGATCGGTATAGGTCGCCGGAACGGAAATCTCCAGCGCCTGCGGCATCTGCGCCTCCAGCGCACGCTGCACCTGCGGTACGTCGACGAGTGTGGACTGCGCGATTTTCTCGGGATCGAGTGGAACGCTGATGCGGCGCGCATCCCATTGCACGGGACGCAGCGCGGCCAGTTCGGTGTCGGTATAGCTCATGGCCACGACTTTCGCACCGTACGGCCTCTCGTTCTTGAGCTGTTTGCTGTACCACTCGGTGTTGAGGAGGCTGAGATTGACCACGCGGACGTCACGACGTATTCCGGCGGCGTATTGCAGGTACCAGACTGGGAAGGTGTCGTTGTCGCCGCCGGTGAAGAGAATGGCGTCCTGATCGCAGCTCTG
>JAVVFP010000227.1:0-5567 GCA_032250495.1 Bacteroidota bacterium
GGTTGGGCAGTACGGGAAGAGCCATTTCCTCGCCGTCGGAAAAATCTCCGGCCCTTGCAACGACGCGGTACACCACGGGTCCGGCGCCCTCGGGCACGCGGATCTCCCAGCGTACCGTCGTGCTGCGGCCGGCATCCATCGCGAAACTGCGCTGCGCATTCCCGAGTTCGAACGACGCGTCCACCGGCTGCATGCTCACGGCATCGAACAGCTTCAGCGTCGCTTCCCCCTCCAGGGCGGCCTCGGACAGGTTGCTGATCTTCGTCATCAGCACCACGCGGTCGCTTTCACGCAGGAAGCGCGGCATGTTGGGCATCACCATCAGCTCTTTCTGCGTGACCGTTTCCCTCTCGAGATAGCCCGTCTTGAGATCCGGCGTGTGGGCGAACAGCCGCAGCTTCCAGCGCGTCAGGGCTTCCGGAATGGTAAAGCGCAGCACGACGTTCCCTTCCTCGTCGGTCATCAGGTCGGGATAGAAAAACGCTGTCTCGTTGAAATTCGTGCGGGCCTTGACCATGTCGAGTCCACCGTCGTCGCCTCCCTGCGACGAAGCGGCGTCATCCCCGAGTTCCAGTTCTTCGTCGAGCACCATCTGTTTTTTCTCCGCCCTCCCCAGTCCATCGGCTTCCATCTCCGCGACGGCCGCGGGTGGCGCCGCCGCGTCCATCGTCATCGACATGTGCATGCCTTCCTGGACGCGACCGGATTTGAACATCTGCCTCCCGTAATAGCGGCCGCGCTGCCCGAGCAGCCAGAGGTTCAAGACATCGTAGCTCTGATGATGGTACGAGACGTGGCGATTCCAGCCGTCGGTGTAAAGCTGCGCCGATGCCGCGCCGAAATTGTGCTCCGATACGTTGAGGTAGCGGGCAAAGTTCGGCCAGGTAAAGCGCGGCCAGGACGAAGTATGTATCGCGTCCAGTGAGGCATCGTACATGGACGCGAGCACTTCCGCCGCGACGCGGTCGCGTGCGGGCCCTTTTATCGTAATCTTCCATTCCTCCTGCTGTCCCGGTCGCAGCTTGTCCCGGAACGTCGCGGTCTCCAGCGTCAATTCCTTGTTCGACCATGGGACATCGATGCGCACGCTCTTCTGGTAGAGGCGGTAATGCCGGACGAAATACACGCTGGCGGCAAATCCGCCTCGATGTTTCTCTTCGACGGGAAGCGCGAAAGCATGCTGTCCGGCGGACAGTGAGAGCCATTCCTCTTTTTCCGCGTTGCCGCGGAAGTCCACCCGATACAGCGCGTACACGAGATCGTATCCACTGCCGTAGAGGAAACGTGCGCTGCCGCCCGGTTCAACCGTGGTTTTTTCCGCGAAAAAGAATTCCGCCATGGGAACGGGGAGCTCTGCTTCCGGACGGTACACAGTGAGGTCACGGACGAGCCTAAGCTCCTCACCGGAGGCGTCCTGCACCGTAAAGGTGAGCCGGTACCGGCCCGGATCAAGATTTTCGAGGCGCAGGGAATCCGTGCCGTCCTCATCTGTCCGCACGACCGTCTTCAGCACACGCTCCGCGACCGCCCAGGTCCCGGGAATATTCTCATCTTTGTACACGTCATGCGGGAAGTCCCTCCGGAATTCGTCCGCGGACAGGACCCAGGTGTCGGGCTTCGGGAGCACGCGCTGGCGGAAAATACGGTCCGGCGCGTCAAGGCGTTCAAGGACGACGGTACCGTCCGCCGCGATAGGCTGCCCACCGAGGTTCTGCGTGCGGAGCGCGGCCGTATGCGGCTCATCCGCATTCAGCGTTTCGGGCAGGGAAAGCGATAGTTCAATCGATGTATAGCCCGCGCTCACGCGCGTGGTCGCGCTGTGCGTCTCGCCGTTGATATCGACCACATCCGCAGAAATTTCATAGGTGAATACGGGAAGCGTCGCAGGGTCGACGGAGCGATCGGGGATGGCCTCGAAGGAAAGTTCGAAACGGCCATCGTCGTCGGTGAGCGCCGTCCCGTGCGCGATCTCGCGATCCGCGCTCCGCGGAGCCGGGCGCCACCACCAGTACCAGTACGGGTAGCGCGTGCGTCGGAGCACGCGCCAGGACACTTCTGCCCCATCGATATTGGAACCGGCGTACGCCTTCGCGACTCCGGTCGCGCGAACGATGTCATTCAGGGCGTAGGTCCCCTTCACCGGCTCGAATTCCACTTCGAATTTCGGCCGCTTGTATTCCTCGACACGCAGCTCGACCGATCCCCAGTCGTTGCGTATGCTCATCATACCGGTCAGCACGCCCGACGGTACGGTAAATACCGTGTTGAAGGAACCGAAGGCGTTGCTGCGCACCTGCATTTCGTGGATTTTCTGCTGATTCGCGTCGTAAAACGCAAGCGTGCTGGCCACGTCGGGGACAACCTGAAAATCCGCTTTCTCTGCATTGCCCTCGAGTACGATCCCTTTCACATGTACCGTCTGGCCGGGACGATAGATGGCGCGGTCGGTGAAAAACAGCGTGCGCCGCTGCGTCCGCTCACCGCCGTGCTGCCATGCGTGGAAGGACTGTCCGATGGCGAGCGTGTCCATGCCGCGCGAGATGCGGAACATTACGCCTTCCCGTTGCCTGCCTGCTTCCAGGAGAAATTTCCCGTTTTCATCCGTCTGCAGGCTGCCTTCACGCGTCAGTTCGTAGCTGTTGTCGCGCGAGCGCCAGCGCTGCGTGAACATTTCGACCTGCAGGTCCGCCAGCGGCGCCCCGTCGACGGCATCCGTCACCCAGAACAGCTGGTCTCCGCCCGCATCCTGGAAGCTCTGCATGCTCAGCCGCGTCACCTGCACCACCGCGTACGCAATGGCATTGTCCGTGAGCGAGAAATTGGCCTCGTGGCTCATCAGCAGCATGTATGTCCCTGCGGGCAGCGCCGGGGCACGGAGATCCGTCCGGTGCATCTTGTAGTCTCCCGCATCCGGCAGCGCCTGCGACCAGGCGGCGACGCTGCGGCGATTGAGATAATCCGCGAGAAAGTCCGTGCGCTGGCGGTGGTTTCTCCGAGGGGACAATACTTCTTCGGATCCGATCGGGACGATGCGAAAATGCACTTCCGCCACGTTCCGAAAACCCGCGCTGAGGAGAATGGGTGTGTCGGGACGCGTACTTTCTTCCACCGCCAGTTGCACTTCCTTCTGCAGGATACCCGCCTCCAACGCGCGACAGTTCGTGGCCCCGCGCGCGTCGGGATGCCGGCGGATTTCCTCACGGCAGCGCTTGAGCGCTGCCACGAAGTCCCCGTGCTCATGGTGATAGCGTGCGAGGTAAAATCCCGCCTGCGCGGATATCGGGGCGTCGATGTGCGCGTCGTGCAGCGAGCGTACGGCTTTGAAATACGTGGTGTCCTTTTCCTCGTGCCAGGTGATACTCTTCGCGAAATCCAGCCGCAGCAGATCGCAGTCCACGAGCGCCGTAGCGTTGCCGGTTCCGCGATGGAAGCGGAGCAGCCGCTGGTAGAACAGCAGGGCACGGTAACGGGGGTTGTCGGGGTTCGGTGAGGTGATATCCTTCATGAGAAAACGTTCGAGCGGAGCCAGCATGTCCAGACCGGTCACCTCGAAATCCTCCTGTGGCGAGGGCAGATCCACCTCGTCGTTCTGGAAGAATTCGAGGGCGCGATGCGCGAGAATGTCGAACATGGTCGGTCGGTACGCCGCGCTGTTGCTTCCCCCGTGAAGTATTGTCTGCCACTCCGCTGCCTGGAGCTCCTGCAGCTTTTCGGCAGCTTCAAGTGATCGCAGGTACAGGGCTGCCGTCGTATCGAAAAACACCGTCGCATCCCAGGTGCGGAAATCCCCTTCCGGCATCGTTTCCATCTGCGTACGATCATTGATGATCCAGCGGTTCTGCTGGTAGTAGTTCCAGTACATGTCCGCCAGCATGGATGTGAGAATCGCGCGCACCGGCTGTGCGCTCTGCGCGACTTCCGTTTCCAGATCACGCAGCAGCACGACCGCGTCTTCCTCGTTCGTCACGGCGCGCAGCGCCACCCGGTAGGTGATCGCGCGAATCAGCTGGGGACTGTTTTCCTCCTTTTTCGCACGCGCGTAAATGACCTCCACGAGCTCCAGCGCTGTTTTGGGAAGTCCCTCGTTGAGTGCCTTGTCAACCGCTTTCCATTGCTCCTCGTAATCACCGGACATGTGATACCTCACTGAAGATGTCGGAATGGTGCCGTCGATGAGCGCCGTGGTGAGAAACATCACAGGCGCCGTGATCAGAAGCAGAAAAGCGAGTCGAATGCTGAGCAGCATGACAATTCTCCGGACTTGTGCATTTGACGATGGGCGTACCGAATGTCTCTACTCCGATCAAGAGTATTTGTTCCTCGACGTCTCCTCCTCCCCCCGGGGCAAAATTGCGCGGCCGGCGCGTCTGCACCGGCCGCGGTCATCGGAAATTACCGGATCAGCGGGGAACGACGACAAAGCGCAGTGCGCGCTGCCGTCCTTCGACCGTGCGCAGGAGCAGCATGTAGCTGCCCGGCGCCAGTCCTGCCGTCGGCAGCAGAATGTTGCCCGCGGCGAAGGCGCTCGTGTTTTCCGACCGGCGATACAGCTGACGACCGAGCATGTCGAACAGCATGATCTCGCGGATGCCGGTCTCCCTGCCGCTGACGCGCACCGCGGCTTGCGTTCCCGCCGAGAGGGGGTTCGGGTACAGTGTGGCGGTCACACCTTCGGGAAGCACGCTCACATCGTCCACACCGAGAACGATGACGGCGCTGCCGCCTGCCTCGCGGTAGCGGGTGAACCATTCCTGCAGGTACTGCTGTGCGATACGCCGGTCGCGAACCACGATGGTGTTCTCGTTATTGGAGAATTCCGCGGAATTCGACCAGTTGTGCGAGCCGGTGACCACTCCCGGCGCGTCGCCGGCATCAGCGTCCACGATAAGATACTTGTGATGCAGCAGGCCGGAAAAGCCCTTTTTCAGAAGCACGTCCACCCCGGCGGACTGCAGGTACGCGAACTCGCTGCCCTGGTCCGAACTGTTGTCCATCACGCCGCGAACAGACAGTCCCGCATCGTGCCGGTCTGCAAGCGCGCGTGCGAGGTCGTCTCGTGTGAAGGTCAGCGTGGCGAAGTACAGGGAATGCTGCGCACGCTCTATTTCGCGCAGAATGATGCGCGTGGTCTGGTCGCTCGGGCTGAAATACAGGTCGACCGGGATGTCGCCGGCTCCGATGGAAAACACATGCGGGGTGTTGTCCGTTTTTCGTGCGCCGAAACGCGAGGCGGCGCTGTTCGGCATCTCGGTGTCGCTGCCCCACATCTCTTCGAATTCACGCGTGTACGCGAGCGCAAGGGCCTGGTCCTGTATCTCCAGGACGTTCTGCGCGTCGCTGTCGGTTCCCGGGTCCGTCGGATTCCACGATCCCATCAGCACCCAGTCGTCGGTATCGCTCGAACGGTCCCGCGCGTCGATCACCACGAACTTGTTGTGCATCAATCCCGTTCCCGCGTTGATGCGGTCGAAATTGTCCACGATGGCCGGAAGATTATTCCGCACCGTCCGTATCGCGTTCGTGTTGGCGTTATCGGTTTCGAATATCGCGCGGATACTGACTCCGCG
>JAVVFP010000228.1:0-5563 GCA_032250495.1 Bacteroidota bacterium
CGCACAACCTGACCGAAATCGTCAACGGCCTCCTGGCACTGATTGAAAATCCCGACCTCGGTCCGGAAGACCTCATGAAGCATGTCACCGCTCCCGATTTCCCCACCGGGGGAATAATCTTCGGCTACCAGGGCGTGCAGGACGCGTACCTGACGGGACGCGGCAAGATGATCGTGCGCGGAAGGGCCAACATCGAAACGATGAAGAACGGTCGTGAAAACATCATCATCAGTGAGCTTCCCTACCAGGTCAACAAGGCGAACCTGATCGAGAAAACAGCGGACCTGGTCAAGGCGGGGAAAATCGAAGGCATCAGCAACATTCGCGATGAGTCCGACCGCGACGGTATGCGCATCGTCATCGAAATCAAGCGTGACGGAAATCCCGAGGTCGTGCTCAACAACATGTACAAGCATACGCAGATGCAGGTGACCTTCGGCGCCATCATGCTTTCGCTCGTCAAGGGTAGGCCGAAAGTGCTCACGCTCAAGGAAATGATGCAGTATTTCCTCGAATTCCGGCACGAGGTCGTCGTGCGGCGCACCCGTTTCGAACTCGCGGAAGCGGAACGGCGCGCGCACATTCTCGAGGGATATATCATCGCGCTCGACAACATCGACGAAGTCATCGAGACCATCAAGAAATCGAAGGACGTCGAAAACGCCCGCAACAATCTCATGCGGAAGTTCAAGCTGAGCGAAATTCAGGCCAAGGCGATTCTCGACATGCGTCTGCAGCGGTTGACCGGACTCGAACGCAAGAAAATCGAAGACGAGTACAAGGAGACCATCAAGCTGATCGCCTACCTCCGCGGCATACTCGAGAACGCGTCGCTGCGCTGGAAAGTCATCGGCGACGAACTGACGCAGCTGCGCGACAAGTACGGCGACGAGCGCCGCACCGAGATCATTTACGATTACGCTGATTTCCGACTTGAGGACATGATCGCGGAAGAGGACGTGGTGATCACCATCAGCCACCAGGGCTTCATCAAGCGTACGCCCCTGAGCACCTACCGCAGGCAGGGCCGCGGTGGCAAGGGCGTCGCGGGCTCCGCCAGCAGGGAAGATGATTTCGTCGAACACATGTTCGTCGCCTCGACGCACCACTACATCCTCTTTTTCACCGACAAGGGCCGCTGCTACTGGCTGAAAGTCTTCGAAGTCCCGGAAGGCGGTCGCACGGCACGCGGACGCGCCATCATCAACATCATCAGCAAGCAGAAGGATGAGAATGTCGCGGCTTTCCTGACGGTGAAAGAATTCACCGACGATCAGTACATCATGATGGTGACCTCCAAGGGGACGGTGAAGAAAACCGTCCTCAGCGCCTATGGCAATCCCCGATCCTCCGGCATCATCGCCATAAACCTGTCGAAGGACGACAATCTCATCGATGCGAAAATCACCGACGGGAAAAACGACATCCTCGTTGCGACGCGGCAGGGACAGGCCATTCGTTTCCACGAAGACGACGTACGCGACATGGGCCGAAGCGCGACGGGTGTGCGTGGCATCTCGCTCGCGAAAGACGATGTCGTGATTGGCATGATCGTCGGACGCGCAAACGGCAATGTGCTCGTCGTCGCAGAGAACGGATACGGGAAGCGCAGTGAGGTGTCATCCTACCGCCTGACCAAACGCGGCGGCAAAGGCGTCATTACGATGAACGTGACGGCGAAAACCGGTCCGGTCATTTCCATCAAGGAGGCCTCGGATCAGGACGATATCGTGATCATCACCGGGAAGGGCCTCGTCATACGGCAGCACGTGAGGAAAATCCGCGTCATGGGACGCAATACGCAGGGTGTGCGGCTCATCCATCTGCGCGAAGGCGATTCCATCGCCGATGTCGCGCGCGTCGCCGCGGATCAGGACATCGACAACAAGAAGGCCGAGTTCGTCGAACCGGAACAATAGACGACGAGACCCGCGCTGCCTGGCGCGCCTAACTTCGAGAATAGTACGAACTCGCGGGCTCTAAATCCGCGATGATGAACGTGGTAAGAAGTGAACATTATAGAGTTTTGAGAGCTTAATGCGAGCTTCCTATTGACTTTTTTCCCTTTCATGACTAGGTTCTGAATATTCCGAACACAGAGGGCCCCGATTCTGGAGCTTGTCCACGTCATATTCCGGCTGCGTTCTCTGAAGAAGATCATTGCATCTCGTCTTCATCGGACGAGTCTATCATAGTTGAGAGGTGTCCATGAACCGTCTTCGTGTTACGCTTTCATCATGCATGCTCTCCCTGTTCATGCTTCCAGCGGTTGTTTCGGCCCAGGCGCCGGACAACTCCATCGAAGCATCCTGGGAACGTGCTGCGACGACCCCTCCCGTCGAGCGGCGCGTGCAGCCCACTCCCCCTGCTCCGAAGGTGGACGACAAGGGGATGGAATACGGCAGTTCGGCCTGGGATGCCAGCAGGAAAGAGACTTCACGGCCCTGGCCGACGCTCAGTACGTCTTCGACAGCGAAAGAGTATTTCGAAGCCAACACCGCGGTGATTGATTCTCTATCCCGTCTCTACTGCATTTCCTCCAATTACATCACCACACTGCGCATACGCAACCAGCAGAGCATGCAGGGCGATGATCCGCAGCTGCGGGCGTTCAGCTACGAGGGAGCTCGCCGACCCGCCCCCACGGCCGAGGCCCGTCCCTCCGTGCAGGCGCTGCACAAGGAACTGATGCAATTGCTGGAACGCTGCCTGGTCGGACGCTGACCCCCAATCGTGAACATCACTGCCACACATATCAGGAGCCTGCACATGAATCACCTTATCCGTTCATCCCTCGTCGTCCTGCTGCTGCTTCCCTTCGTCAACGGATGCCAGCCGATCGTATCGGAGAACGAGAACAACTGGATCACCTATGAGGTGCGTGAGGGTCTGGATTACAACGAAGCCTGGCGCGTCGTCGTCGACGCCCTGCTGACCCGCGGCTATCAGTTTGAAACTCTGTCGAAGGACGACGGCTACATGAAGACCGAATACCTTCACGAAACCGTGGAGTCGCAGGGTGTGGAAATCCGAACGCGCGTCTCCGTCAAGTTCACCTATGGACGCAGGACCGTGCGTATCAAGGTGGACGAGGATTATCTGATCGGCTACAAGGAGCCGGGCGTGGATATCCCCCGCGTCGCCGACCTGAAGGTGGAACTGCGTGACCGTCTGCTCTGATGCAGGAACGTCGATCAGGAACGAATCCCATCCAACTCCGGAGGCCCTTATGAACACTCACACTGCAACACATCCCCGCAGGACCAGCGTGCACGGAATGGCGACCTGGGTGATTGTGGCGGTAATGAGTCTGATGCTGCTCACACCCTCACGCGCAGATGCGCAGGGCAGGGCGCTGCTGGATATCGCTCGACAGTCCATCGTCCAGATCCCGGACGGCATGACCAGTCTCAACATGTCCATTTACGGCGTTACGCTCGGCATGCCCTGGGGCGAGGCACGCAACGTTCTCGACCGCGCCAACGTCCCGTATATTTTTCAGAAAGGGACCTCACCGGTCGTCTACGTCCCTCCAACGAATTCAAGCTACTATTTCATTCTCAATCCGAGTTCCTACGGCGTGATCGAAATGGGTATCATCGGCACGGCGGACCTCCCGCTGGACAACCAGTACCTGTTCGATGGACACCGCTGGCGGCTGACAACCGCCCGGACACAGTTCTTCGGAAATGAAGGCGAGTACATCGTCAACGAAGAGGGTGAAATGTACAATTTCCCCTACCACGGATTCGTGCTCAAGTACCTCACACCGGAAAACTTCCGTTTCGTCATGGTCGCGCCGACCAATGCGCCCCTGACCACGTACGGAAAAAATCTGCGTCCCGGAGGCCAGCAGGTCGCTCCGCAGGCTCCCCCGCCGCCGCCTCCGCAGCAGCAACCCGTGCAGGTGCACGAACCGGATCTCGAGCGATGGCTGCAGAAATTCCAGATCGCCCGTGAGAATTTCGAGGCCCGCCGCTACAGTACTGCGCTGAGCGTCTTCCAGGAAATCGCCGACGAGGCGCCGGAACCGCTCCTGCGCATACGCAGCATCTACTGGATGGGTGAGACGTATTACGGGATGAAACGCTACCGCGACGCACGCGAACAGTTCGAACGCGTCCTGCGCGAGACGGATATCGAATCCCTTCGCTCACCGGCCAAGCTCATGATAGCGAACTGCAACAAGTTCCTCTGATCTCCACCGCGTCCGGCCGGTAGGCCGGCGGTGTACGCTGCCGCGACTACGCTGCCCGAGCACAGCCCTGCACACTCCCGCATCCTTGTTGCGGGAGTGTTTTTTTCATTTCGTCACGATTCCGCTTTTCCCTTTTCCGCCTTTTCCATTCTTGCTAACTTGCATGATACCGCGATCGCGGTTCCCCTTTTTGTCCAATATCGCAGCACATGAAATGATCAAACGCATTGCACACATCGGTATCGCAGTCAAGGATCTCGGCAGCGCACAGTCCGTATTCGAAACCCTGCTCGACATGACGCCCTCCCATGTTGAACGGGTGGAGGAACAGAAGGTGGATGTCAGCAGTTTCCATGTGGACGACACCAACCTCGAACTGACGCAGGGAATCAGCGAGGATTCCCCCATCACACGGCATATCGAAAAGCGCGGCGAAGGCATCCACCACATGGCCTTTGAAGTGGACGATATCCGCGCCGAGCTCGTCCGCCTCAAGAACGCAGGTGTCCGGCTGATCGACGAGGAACCGCGTGTCGGCGCCGACAATTTCCTCGTTGCCTTCATCCACCCGAAATCCGCCGGGGGCGTTCTCGTGGAACTGTGTCAGAAAGCGGATTGACACAGGCGGCGAGCAGATGACAGACAGGCAGGATTTCGAAAACCTCCGCTTCAAGCTCGATCATCTCCCGAAATCCCCGGGGGTGTATCAGTTTCGCAATGGTGACGGAAAAATCATTTATGTCGGCAAGGCGAAAAACCTCCGCAGCCGGGTCCGCTCCTACTTCCAGGAAAAGGGCGGCTTCGACCCGAAGCGCGAGGTGCTGGTCTCAAAAATCGCCGACGTGGAACTCGTCGTCACCGATTCCGAGGTTGAAGCGCTCCTGCTGGAAAACAACCTGATCAAGGAACACAGTCCGCGCTACAACATCCGTCTCAAGGACGATAAGAGCTACCCGTACATCGTCGTGACGAACGAGCCCTATCCCCGGGTGTTTTCGACCCGTCGGATCATCCGGGACGGCTCGCGCTACTATGGTCCCTACACGGACGTGAAGGCGATGCATCTCATGCTGCGTACGATTCGCAGCATCTTCCCCATCCGCAGCTGCGATTATCGCCTCGACAGCGATACGGTCGCGCAGAAAAAAGTGCGCATCTGCCTCGACTATCACATAGACAAGTGCCAGGGTCCCTGCGAGGGCTTCGTTTCGGAAGCAGAGTATAACGAGATGATTACGCAGGTGGAGCAGCTGTTGAAGGGGAAGACCCGCAGCCTGCAGAAACAGCTGGAAGAGGGCATGGCCATCCTTGCGGAACAGCTCGCCTTCGAACGTGCGGCGGAATTACGCAACCGCCTGCAGGCGC
>JAVVFP010000229.1:0-5523 GCA_032250495.1 Bacteroidota bacterium
CATCAGGCCGACGTCGAAGGCGATGGTGGACGCGCTCTCATTCCAGATCTGCTGCGTGATGTACTTGAATGAGCCGCCGATGGAAAAGCGATCGGTCAGGCTGCGTGCATACGTAATCGTAAATGCGAGGTCCTGCGCCGTCCATCGCGCTCCGGTTCCCTCGGGCATCACGACGGTGCGGACTTTCTCCTCCCCGTAGTCGAGCTGCGTCAGGCTGATGCCGATGGCGTTGCTGGCGTCGAGCGCGAGCGTCAGGCCGACCCAGTTGAGGTCGGTGTCCACCAGCCAGCCCGTGTGGGAGGCGACCACCTGCGAATGTCCGATACGCGAGAGCCCCCCGGGGTTCCAGTACATCGCCGAGGCATCGTCGCCCATGGCGACATAGGCGCCACCCATGGCCACGGCACGGGGACCGACGCCGATGCCGAGAAACTGTGCCGCCGTCGTGCCGACCTTGCTCTGCGCCCGGACGGCGAAGGGCAGGGCGGCGACGAGCAGTGCGAGCAGAACAGATCGTAGCAGGGTGTTCATAGGCTCTCCGTGTCCTGGCTATTTGATAATTGCGATTTTGCCTGATTTTTCACCGACGGGCGATTCCAGGACGTAGAAATACACGCCGTAGGCGATGTCGAGATTTTCCTTGGTCTTCAGGTTCCACGTCACCGTTCCGTCGTCTATCGGACTGTCATGGCGGAGCGTGATCACATGATCGCCGCGCGAAGTGAAAACGCTGATTTTCGAAGCACGCGGGACGTGGATGAAATCGACTTTCCGCTCACCGCGTCCGGTGGTCACCCCCGGGGGCAGGGGAGACTCATGCGTGCTCGCCGCGACGTAGGGATTGGGCACGACGCCGACGCGGCTGAGCTGGTCGCCTGCCTGCACGTCGTCGACCTCCGGCAGCGAAGGGGAGAACGTGTACACGTCGCCGTTGCGGAACGGTTTGGTCGTGCGCAACGCGACCAGCTCCCCGTCACCGAAGTCGAACACCGTGTCCTCCGGCACGCGGGGTCTGTTCTCGAAGGCCATGATCCATGTGAAGAACGGATCCCCGCTTTGTTTCAAGTCGAAGAAGGCGACCTGGTCGGTTTTCGAAAGCAGGCCGTTGCCGTCGGTGTCGACGAAGATGAAGGGGATGCGGTGATCCTCCGTGACGTTGTACACGGTGAAGTTTACCGGGATGGCCGGCGAACCGAACAGTGCCGCGGAAGTGTCGATGACGTCGTCGGCGAAGCGGATTTCATAATCGGACGGGTAGCGGGCGCCGCGCAGCGTATCACCCGGTCCGAGCAGGATGTCCGTCGTCGCGAAGGTGTATATCATGCTCTTCGCGGGATTTTCCGTGCGGAAGCCGGAAAGACTGTCGACCAGGTCGATGCGCCAGTCGTTCTGGAAATTCAGCTGCAGGCCGTCGAAAATGTCCGAGTCGATCGCTTCGGACACGTAGGGACTGCGTGCGATGTAGGGACTTTCGAACACCGGGTAGTAGGTGTAGAAGATTTCGTACTGACCGGAAAGCGAGCCGCTGCCGGACTGGCGAATGTCGCCGCGCCGAGCGTCGATGCGGTAGCGCGAGGGATTCACCGGGCCGTTGCTGTCGCGCACGAGCACGTCCGCGGTGTTGATGTTTCCGTGCGGCAGCTTCACGGGAAGCGTATCCGCGACCGTGAAGGTGAATTGCTGCTGCGTCTTGTTGCGTACGCTGTAGGTCGTGGTCACCTGGGCGAGCTCCTGGATGTCCTCCTGGTCCACCACCCCGTCGCCGTCGTTGTCGATGCCGTCCGACATGGCGTCGGTGAATGTCACTTCGTAGCTGTTCGGCTCAAGGCGCATGGCGTCGATGACTTCGTAGGCCAGGCTGCCGGTGGCATGCGATTGCGCGGAGCGCAGCTCCACGCCCGAGAGCGGGGCGCTGTAGCCGGCCACCGGGGCGTTCGGGACGACCATGGCCGTGTTGATATCCAGCTCCGGCGCCCCTGTGGCCGTCAGGCGGACCCGCTTGGAGTTCTCGGCGGGGAAAATGTCGGTCTCCTCGTTGCCGCGATCATAGGCGACGACGGCGTAATAGTACGTCCGCCCGTTCTGCACCTCCTCGTCCGTCCAGGAATGCTGCAGGCCCGTATTGTCGCCGAGATTGTAGGAGCGGCCGGAGACGGTTTCGAACAGTGCCGGACTCGGCCGGAAGTATCCCTGCACGCTGTTGATCAGGTCGAACTGCGCGACGGGTTTGAACCCCACCACGATGCCGTCCGCGTCGGTGACGGTGGCGGCGTCGATGAAATTGGGATCGGTGGCCTTGTAGATCTTGTACCCCTCGAAGTCGAATTCCTTGAGCACGGGGTCGAAGGACTTCTCCGCCCTGCGGTCCCAGTACAGCGTCACCTCGCCGTCCCCGGCCACGGCACGCAGCGTGGGCTTGTCCGGCGCGACGGGGAAGCGATAGTTGCTGTTGTAGATTTTCTGCACGGTTTCCCGGTGCTTGAGCAGGTCGTCGATGTCGGAAGTGAATCCGCCCTGTCCGCCGCCATAGACCAGCGCGAGCGAGAAGCGTTCGGTCGCCCCGGCGAGCAGCGGGAAGTAGCCGGATCCGTAGATGAAGTCTCCATCCTCTCCGCGCTGTGGCCGATTGTTGATGATGGATTTCGGCACGTCGAAGAATCCCGGGGCCATGCGGTCCCACAGGTCGTCGTCGTCGGCCAGCGTGATTTCACTGGCGGGTGTGAAGTACTGGAAGGAGGTGAGTCCCACCTGATCGGATTCGTCGACGTCGGTTTTGTCGATATTCGGTTCTCCCGGCAGACCCGTATCGAAACCGCCGAAATCATAGCCCGAGGTCGGCGCGCCGTCACCTTCTCCGAAGTCGTTCGTTTCGTCCACCCCGTCCCGCCCCACATCGTCGAAGTCGATATTCCAGTCGCCGTCGTTGTCGACGAGATCGTCGCGTCGCTCGTCGACCATGCGATCGCTCGTTCCTGCGCCCGACCTGTAGTCCACATAGCGCACGGGGCGCAGGATATCTATCAGCGTGTTGCCCTGCGTGTCGCGCTTGAACTGACGGTAGTGCAGGAAGTAGTTTTCGTCGATGACGCCGTCGAGGTCGTTGTCGATGCCGTCATAGGCGTTGGGATTGACGATGCTGTTGCCCTGTGCGTCGGTGATGACATTGCCCTCGCTGAGCACGGTGCTGCCGGGGACGATTTCGATTTCCATGCCGCGCGTGGTCACCGTCATCGGGGAGGATGCGACCTGCACGGTGCTGCGTTCGAAATTGTCGTCGATGAGGACGAGCGTCATGCCCGCGCCGACGACGGTGGAATCGAAGCTGGCGGATTCGAAGAACGGTGCGGCGGACGCGAAATCGGCGTCGTTGTCGTTGTCGATGCCGTCGAAGGGATTGCCCGGACTCTCGAGGAAGGCGTAGCCCACGAGGCCGACGGGACCGACCCAGCTGGGATTGCGGCTGTTGTTGTCAGGATAGTCCCCGGTGTAGGTCAGATCCTTCTCGACATCGAAGAAGGAAAAATCGTCGTCGAATTCACCCGGGGAATCGTCCCCGCCCGTGACGCCGATATAGGTGCCGACGAGCATGCCGAACACGGCGCGGTTGTAATTCGTCGTACCGGTGTTCGTGATCTCGTACAGCCAGAAGATGTTGTCCTGCGCGAGGAACTGCGCCCACTGCAGTCCGCGGACGCGCATCTCCAGCGCGAGGCCGTTGCGCGAAGGATTCCGCGAATCCGGTTTGAAGGAGACGCCGAGCGTATTGTTCGCCGCGAAGTTGAAGCGCTCGTCGGCGTTGTCGTTCATGACGAAATAGGTCTCCTCGTCGCTGCTGGACGACTTTCCGAAGAAGCCGTTCCACGATCCGCGCCAGCCCGGGTCGGTGGCGTCATTGAGGCGGTCCGGCCAGAAGGCGGGCCAGGTCTCCGGGTCGGTCAGCAGTGCCACGCCGTCCTGGCCGGTGTTGAAGTACCCGGACACCGGCTCCCAGGTCCATGGAATGCCGGAAGGGGACTCGTCCCTGCGGGCAGTGGGACGCGACATGGGGGCGGTGACGACGCTATGGAAGGTCTGACCGTTCCACTGTACTTCCGCACCGACGAAAGGACTGACATCGCCGAGGTAGCCGTTGTTGTCATGGATCCATGCGCCGCGCGGTCCGCCGGTTGCGGGCTGACCGATCACGCCCCAGTTCCCGTACACGGTCTTGACGCGGTTGCCGGCCATGACATTCGACCGTCGGAATTCCCGCCCGCTCTGTGCGGGAAGCTGTGCCGCAAGGAGCAGAAGGAGGGCGCTCGCGATGATGTACCATTGTCGTTTCATAGACATCCGTATGATTGTATCGATGGCCTTCATGTCAGAACTCCACGCTGACGCCGATTTCAACGCGGCGGGGTTCGGAATAAAACGTGGGGACAGTGAAGTATTCCTCGATGGTGTTGACGTATTCCGGCGTATTCTGTGCCCTGATGCGCTCGAGGTCCGTCGTGTACCCCGCACTGCCGGTGTCGTCGAAGACGCCGAGTTCGTTCATCGTGTCGAAGACGTTGAAGACGCGGAGGAAGAAGATGAAATCCAACGCGCCGAAGGACAGTGTTTTGTAGAGGCGCATATCGGCATTGACGGTATTGGGCTTGAACTGGCTGTTGGTGATCAGCGAGGTAATGTCCTGCGTCCGCCGCGGCGTGTAGGGCATGCCGCTGCCGTACTGGAAGATGAAGCTGCCGCCGTAGGAAGCTCCGCTGTACGAGACCGAGGCGTTGACCGTGTGGCGCTGGTCCCAGCTCAGCGGTGTCAGCTGCACTTCCGGCAGGTCGCCGCGCGCCGCTGCCTGCTGTGCGGCGAACGGGTCGGAGGCGGTGCCGCGCGCGATCTGGAAAGTGTAGTCCAGCGCCGCCGCCAGTCCGCCGGAAAAGCGCTTGTTGAAGGAAAGCACCAGTCCGCGTGTATAGGCGAAGTCGGAATTGACGACCTTGGAATACGTGGCCGAGCCGCCGAAGATGACGATCTGTTCGGCCCGCGTCCCTGCGAGGTTGCGCGTGTCACGAATGTACACCGTCGCGTCGAGGGAGATGTCCTCGGTCAGCTGCTGCTGCAGACCGATTTCCGCGTTGATGGTCTGCTCGGGCTCGAGGTCGGCGTTGCCGACCGTGCCCTGGTTGCCTGTACCCGAACCGAGTTTGAAGAAAGGATTGGTATACAGCAGTTCGAAGCGCGGGATCTGGAAGAAATGGCCGTAGGAGAAATGCAGCACGCCGCGGTCGGAAATGGGGAAGGCCGCGCCGAAGCGGGGACTGAGCTGGTACTTCACTTCTGCGTCCCTGTACCAGTAGGCTTCGCGTTCCGCGATCGTGACATCGGCTTCCCCTGCGTCCTGCAGACCATTGTCGTTGAGGTCATGAAAGCGGTTCTCGGGACGGATGGGGTTATATATGCTCGGGTCGGTGGGATCCGCAAGCACCTGTCCCGCCGGATCGAACACGTCGACCTGCCGCGTGACCATCGCCTGGAGGCCGATCA
>JAVVFP010000230.1:0-5479 GCA_032250495.1 Bacteroidota bacterium
GCGACCATGGGTATCGTGGTAGGTGTCACCCTTTCGAGCGGACTCATGGAAGTGGCGCGGAAGGGGATTTTCAATCCGCAGCTCCTGACCTTCCCTGAAGTGATGTTCATTTTCGTCGCGACCATGCTCACGGATGTCCTGCTTCTCGATTTTTTCAACACCTTCGGACTCCCCACGTCGACGACGGTCTCCCTGGTCTTCGAATTACTCGGGTCCGCCTTCGCCATCTCGACCATCAAAGTGCTGCAGATGGAAAACGGCGGAATCGCGGATGTCTTATCCTACATCAACACCGCGAGCGTGTTCAAAATACTGTTCGGTATCGTCGCATCGGTCATCGTCGCCTTCATCGTCGGTTCACTCGTGCAGTATTTTTCGCGCATGCTGTTCACCTTCGATTACGGGAAGCGGCTGAAGAGATATGGATCCCTCTGGGGTGGTTTCGCCCTCGCGGCGCTCTCGTACTTCATGCTGGTCAAGGGCGCGAAGGGGGCTTCCTTCCTGACCGCTGAAGACGCTGTCTGGTTGAAAGAGCACACGGTGATCATCTCACTGATATCATTCGGCGGGTGGACCGTCGTTCTGCAGCTCCTCGTCTGGACCTTCAAGATCAACGTATTCAAGCCCATCGTCCTCGCCGGGACTTTCGCACTGGCACTGGCCTTCGCGGCGAACGATCTCGTGAACTTCATCGGTGCGCCGATGGGTGGACTCGCCGCTTTCATGAAGGTACAGGGGACGACGGACATCTGGACGCAAACCATGGAATCACTCATGGAACCCGTACGGGCCAATACCTGGATCCTTCTCGCCGCCGGCCTGATCATGGCAGTGACGCTGTGGGTGAACAAGAAGGCGCGCACCGTGACAGCCACCTCCGTCAACCTCGGTAGGCAGTCGGAAGGATTCGAGCGTTTCGAGTCCATCGCTCCCGCCCGGTCCATCGTCCGTATCGTACTCGCAATTTTCAAATTCGTTTCACTCATCACTCCCGCCGGATTGAAACGGCGGGTCGAAGGACGCTTCGACACGTCGAAATATCGTCCCGAACCCGACGAAAATGGCGAGTACCCTTCATTCGATCTTCTCCGGGCTGCTGTCAACCTCATCGTCGCCGCACTGCTGATTTCCTTCGGTACGTCGCTCAAGCTTCCGCTCTCGACGACATACGTCACCTTCATGGTTTCCATGGCAACCGCGCTGCCCGACAGGGCCTGGGGACGCGATTCGGCGGTCTACCGGGTTTCCGGCGTGCTGACCGTGATTGGCGGCTGGTTTTTCACCGCTTTCATCGCTTCCACGGCTGCCGCCATCATTGCAACCATCATTTACTTCACCCAACTGTTCGGCCTGATCGGCCTTGCGATGCTGGCAGCATACCTGTTGACGCGGTCGATCCGGGTCCATCGCATGCGGGAGAAGGAGTCCGCCGAGGAGGAACGTCGTTATCGCCCTGCATCGCTTGACATTGAAGATTCCCTGAACGCCCTGAAGGCAGACCTGAGCAGTACCATCAATACGGCGTATGAAATCGTGGATCGCACGCATCGCGGACTCGTGGCCGAGGACCGGCTCGAACTCCGGGAAGCGCGAAACATAGCGAAAGGACTGCAGAAACGCGGGAAGGGAATGACTGCAAGTATTCTGCGGACATCGCAGATGGAAGAAGGCGAAGAGGCCATCGACAACAAGACCTACGCCGAGGCGATGAGTTCGCTGCAACTCCTGCTCCGCAGCCTCCGGCACATGGCCACGCAATCCCATGACCATATCGACAACAATCATGAGGGACTTTCTGAACTGCAGAACGAGGACCTCTCCGCCATCGTCAAGGATCTGCGAAAGGAATTGCGGCGCATTTCCGAGGGCATCGAGAAAGGTGATTTCTCACAGCTCGAAAAAATTTCCGACAAGGCGGAGGAAGTGAAGTCCCGCATAAGGAAAGCGGATAAGCAGCAGCTGAAGCGCTCGAAGAAAGAAAAGTACACTTCACGTACCAGCCTGCTGTATCTCGAACTTCTCACCGAATGCGAAGAAATCATCCATCACGCCAATACGCTGTTTTCACTCTGCCGAAAGTGCTACCACGGTGATGACACCGAGGACAGAGGAAGTTGATGTCCCGCTGACATCGATGCTGCGAGATGGTCCCGCGTTTCGTGCGGGACCTTCCTTCACACGGTGCGTACACGGTGCATGTGCCATCGCTCCGGCAGTTCTCCACCTTCGCAGCATTCAGTGACCACGCATCTAATGACGGGAGCGAAATCGGAATATTTCCGCAGCTTGATCAGCCATGCAGAAGCAAACGCGCGCCTATATCTACGCTCTGTCCGCAATCGGACTCTGGTCCACGGTCGCCTCGGCGTTCAAGCTCACGCTGGCGGAAACGGGCGTGATCGAACTGCTGTTCGTCGCAACCATGGCGTCCTTTCTTTCGCTTCTGGCGGTTGCGATCTTCCGTGCTTCGCTCTCCACGCTCAGGGACTGGCCGCGAGAGGAGTGGCGCAGTTCCGCCGTGCTGGGACTGCTTAACCCCTTTCTGTACTACCTGGTGCTGTTTCGTGCGTATGACCTGCTGCCCGCGCAGGAAGCGCAGCCGCTGAACTACACCTGGCCCATCGTACTCGTCCTGCTCTCGGCGCTCATCCTTCGCCAGCCGCTTCGGGGGAGGAGCGTCGTCGCGATGCTGATCAGTTTCGGGGGTGTTGCGGTCATCTCAACCCGGGGCGAGGTGTTCGCCCTGCGCTTCACGAACGTCGAAGGCGTGGCACTCGCCGTCGGAAGCTCGCTCATCTGGTCACTGTACTGGATTTACACGATGCGCAGCGCGGCGGATCCACTGCTGAAACTGGGTGTGAACTTCCTTTTCGGCAGCGTCTACGTCGCGATTCTCGCCATAGCGAGCGGGGCGCTGCTGCGACTGACCGACGGGGCCGTTTTCGGTGGGGTGTACGTCGGACTGTTCGAAATGGGCATCACGTTCATGCTCTGGATGAAGGCGCTCGAGCTGACGAGCACAACGGCGCGCATCGGGAATCTGGTTTTCCTCTCTCCCTTCCTGTCCCTGATGATCATACACCTGGTTGTCGGCGAAGAAATATACCCGTCCACCCCCGTCGGTCTGCTCCTTATCGTCGGAGGAATCATCCTGGAGAAAATCGGCAGGGAAGGTCCACGCGGCGACATCAGTCGCCGAACAGCGCATCGATAAGGCGGCGGAACGGACTCTTCTCATTGCGGGGGTGGCGCGCATACCAGGCACGTAGGCGCTCCCTGCGAATCAAGCCGACAGGTCCCTCGCATATTCCTCCATGCATGAAACCGTCGAACACGCGCACGGCGATGACATTTTCACCGCTGCCGTGTACGATGCCGGGAGGAAGCTCATATGCGCGGAGTTGATCGTACGCGTCGTCGTTGATGTAGCGGCCCCCTTCCGTCGGCATCCGGCCCGTTTTCCCGACACGCACGCCGTTGAGCCAGACCTCATCCACATCGTCTATTTTCCCGAGAAGAAGAACGAGCGCCTCGTTGCGGAGGGCGGGGTCGAGCGTGAACCGCCGTCGATACCAGCCGAAACCGTCATAGTCCTTCAGGCCCTGCGTTTCCCAGCATGCGGGGACGAAAGCTTCCGGCCAGGACGTATCGGCGACGTCGCTGTCTTTCCATTCCGGAAGATCCCCGCGGCGCAGCTTCCAGGTTCCACGAAGGGACTGGTCGGGCACGAGATAATCCACGTAATGATAGAGTCCGAGATTGCCGCGAATGATTCCGCCGGAAAGTTCTCGGTCATACACGCGCACGGCGATGATATTGGGACCGGAGAAGTTCAGGTATTCATAAGGGACATAGTACCAGCGCTTCTCTGCGAATGCGGAAATGTAGGAGGGGGGAGGAAGCCCCTGAAAAGCGGTGAAACGACCGTTGATGTATACCTCGTCCACGTCGTCGATATTTCCCAGGTGCAGATACAGCGCATCGAAGCGGTACCTGCTGTCGACGGTGAACTGCCTGCGGTACCAGGCCCAGCCGTCATATCCCGGGTAGCCCTGATCCTCCCAGGCGCCGGGCGCTTGAATGCGATCCCAACCACTGTCATCGAATGCGGGCAGGGCGCGCGTACTGTCATCCCCGATAGCGAAACGCCACGTCCCGCGCAGATCCAGGATACGCTCCAATCCCTGTCCGAACATCAGGAAGTCTCCGGACGGGAGGGGAATGGCCGGACCGAGGGAAAGCAGTGCGAGGATCAGCACGGGGAGTTCGTATTTTCTGCGCGTCTGCATCGAATACCGGTATCGATTCTGTGGTTCTGCGGGGGATGTACGAATCGGCGCCCTGTCGGGAGGACATGCGTGCCGTGCCGCGAATCCGCCAGGGATCCCTGCGATCGCCTTCTGCCGGAGGGGACGCCGGATTTGTCACACAGGGAATGTACGGAAGAGGTTCGACGCGGATGTTTCCGAATGGTAAAAGCTTGTCACCGGATGTCACCGCGGTCAGGGAAGCAGCTTGTACCCGATTCCGTGAACGGTGAGAATATGCTGCGGGTGGGAGGGATCGGTTTCGATCTTCTGTCGCAGTTTCAGGATGAAATTATCGATCGAGCGCGTTGAAATGCTCTCGTCATACCCCCAGACCTCTGTCAGCAGCTGCTCCCTGCTCACGGTCTGTTTCCTCTTCTTCCACAGGTAGCGGAGCACCTCGAATTCCCGGTGTGAAAGGGTGACTTCGCCGTCTGCGGAGGAAGCGCGGAAGCCCTCGAAATCGACGCGCAGCCGCCCGATGTCCACATCCGCCATAGCGTCCGGGGCGCTGTTCTGCGTCCTTCGAAGCACCGCCTTGACGCGGGCGAGCAACTCCCGCAGACTGAATGGCTTGGTGATGTAGTCATCCGCACCGAGTTCGAGACCGAGCACCCGGTCTATTTCCTCGCCCTTCGCGGTGAGCATGATCACAGGGGTCTGCACGCCGTGTTCACGTGCGGTCCTGCAGACATCGAAACCGTTCATGCCGGGCATCATCACGTCGAGCAGTATCAGGTCCGCCGGTGTCGACGTGATGAGCGCGAGGCCTGTGCTGCCGTCCTGCGCTTCCGCGGTTTCATAGCCCTCGTAACGGAGGTTGTCCACCAGTCCCCGGCGCATGTCCGCCTCATCGTCGATCACGAGTATCATTGCCATCTGTTCATCCCGTTTGCTGTTGAAGTGCTTTCTGCTGCAGGGGGAAGCGCAGGCGGAAGCGGCTGCCGCTTCCCGGGACACTGCTGACATCGACCGTGCCACCGTGCGCGTGCATGATGTGCTGGACGAGGGAAAGTCCCAGGCCGCTGCCCTTGGCGGTATGCACCAGGCCTTCGCTGACGCGGTAGAATTTTTCGAAGATTTTCTTCTGCTGCCGCTCGTCGATACCGATACCGGCATCTTCGACCTCGATGTACACGGATCGGTTCTCCGTTCCCGTGCGGACGGCGACG
>JAVVFP010000231.1:0-430 GCA_032250495.1 Bacteroidota bacterium
CGCTCATCTGGCGCGGTCCCATGGCCAGCGGCGCCCTCAAGCAGTTCCTTACCGACGTCGACTGGGGGGAACTCGATTACCTGCTCTTCGACATGCCCCCGGGCACGGGCGACATTCAGCTTACGCTCTCGCAGTCCCTGCCGCTCTCCGGTGCCGTGATCGTGACCACGCCGCAGGACATCGCTCTCGCGGACGCCCGCAAGGGTTTTCGCATGTTCGAAAAGGTCTCGGTTCCCATACTCGGTATCGTCGAGAACATGAGCTACCATATCTGCGCGCACTGCGGGGAACGCGACGAGATATTCGCCAACGGTGGCGGAAGGAAGACGGCCGAACAGCTCAACGTCCCCTTCCTCGGGGAAATCCCCATCACGACCAATGTTCGCGTCGGCGGAGACAAGGGGATCCCCATCGTCGAGATGGAACCGGA
>JAVVFP010000231.1:440-5473 GCA_032250495.1 Bacteroidota bacterium
GGCAGCTTCATCGAAGCGGCGATGACGCTGGCGGGACAGATTTCCGAGAAAAACCTGGCGGAGCCCTCGGCACCGTCGATAGACATTTCCCTTGGCTGACGCCGCATGACCGCCGTCTTCGAGAATATGGAAGAGACCAGGACCATCATCCTCAAGGCTCTCGACGACATCCGACCGTACCTGCAGGAAGACGGAGGCGATATTGAACTCGTCTCCGTCTATCCTGACGGTATCGTGGAGGTGCGCTTCCTCGGCGCCTGCGCCACCTGTTCGCTGGCCATCATGACATTGCGCGCCGGCGTCGAGCGAATGCTCATGCTCGCCCTCCCCGCGATCAAGCGCATCGAACTTGCCTGATTCGGTCGCCCGCCTTGCCCCCTGACAATTTCTTTTGCAATTTGAGGCTGTCGATCGAATACATCGATCATATTCCTCTATTGTGTCCCGCCTAAAGGACTGACATGACGAGTAGCAGAGAAACGCTCGTATTCGGCATCATGGGCAATTATTCGAAGGACGTCGCCGTCGCTGCCATCGCGCGCACGGTCGATTTCCTCATCCGCCGACGCATCCCCTTCATTCTCGAAGAAGAGATTCTGCAGCGGCTCGATACCGCGCAGATGCAGGACGATTGCTGCGAGAGCGCTTCGCGCGACGGGGTCGCACAGGTGGCCGACGTCGTCATCACCTTCGGGGGCGACGGGACGCTGCTCGGCTGCGTGCAGCATACACTGCCCCATGAAACACCGGTGCTCGGCGTCAACCTCGGCAAGCTCGGTTTTCTCTCCGATGTCGGCGTCGACGAAGTGTTCTGGGCCATCGAACAGATACTCGAGGGAAACTACTCCATCGAGCGCCGCATGACCATCACCGGACATCTGCAGGAGGACGACGAACGCTTCCACGCGCTCAACGACATCGTCCTTGCCAAGAACGGATCGACGAAAGTCGTTTCGGTCGATGCCTACGTGGACGGGGACTTTCTCGCATCCTTCGTCGCGGACGGACTGATCGTCTCCACTCCCACGGGCTCGACGGCATACTCGCTCGCCACCGGCGGTCCGGTGGTCGTACCGTCCAGTGGTGTCATCATCATCAGTCCCATCAGCGCGCACACCCTCACCGCACGTCCCGTCATCGTTTCCGGCGACAGTACCATCGACGTCTGCGCCCGTACCGAGGACGGCAGCGTGATGGTGATGGCCGACGGTCGCTACATCCGCGAGCACGAATCCTCCATCGAGGTACAGATCGCCCGCGGGGCACACCCGGTCGTGCTTGTCAAGGGCCTGGGCCCGCGCTATTTCGAGACGCTCCGTCGCAAGCTCATCTGGGCGCAGGACGGCAGGTTAACCGACGCCGGCTCCGCCCCGAACGTCACCTAGGCACCGTTCACATAACCGGGTACTCGTGATGAAACGTATAATTCTGCTCTTCCTTCTCGCTGTTCTCCTGTCGCCGGCAGCTGCCGCACAGGACGCAGCGCCGCTGCTCGGTCCGCTGACCATCGAGGATCTGCTGGACCTGCCCGAATGGTTCGGTGAGGATTTTATCGGCTACCTGCCCGATCCGCAGTATGCGGACCAGCTCGAGACCGCCCTGGCGGACGTGGAGATGGTCTGCGTTCTCGGTACCTGGTGTTCCGACAGCAAGAGGGAAGTGCCGCGCATGCTGCGCATCATGCAATACGCCAATATTCCGCCCGAAAAACTGCGCATGATCGGCGTTGACCGTGAGAAGCAGAGTCCGGGCGGAGAGGCGGCCCCGTACCAGGTCACCCTCGTCCCGACCTTCATCTTCCTGCGGGACGGGAAGGAAATCGGTCGTATCGTCGAAGCGCCCCTGGCGACACTCGAGAAGGACATCCTCGGAATCGTCCTGAAGACGGGTCCGGAAGGGACGGAGTGATTCCGCAGCGGGGAGACAGGGGGAAACCGCGCAATGCGCGTACGACTCCCGCAGACGATCGCACGCCGTTCTTGTGTTTGAGGCCCTTCATGCGTAATTTCATGTAATCGTTCCGGCCCGCACGGCTGGGAGCCCCCGAGTCTATCCCCGACACCGCCCATCACAGGAGCGAAATCTATCAGCTCGTTTTCATATTTCCATCGTTTGTTCATCTAGGAGACTTGTATGGCTGAGACGAAACATGTTCCGTTCGTCCCCGCGGATACGGATATGAAGGAGTTTACGCTACGCGCGTTGCTCATCGGTCTCGTTCTTGCCGTCGTTCTGGGTGCTGCCAACGCGTATCTCGGCCTGAAGGCCGGTATGACGATTGCAGCCACCTATCCCGCGGCGGTTATCGGCATGGCCCTGCTGAAGGCCCTGAAAGGAACGATACTCGAAGAGAACATTGCGCGTACCGTCGGTTCCATCGGTGAGTCCGTCGCCGCAGGTGCGATTTTCACGCTCCCTGCCTTCTTCGTCGCCGGCATCTGGCCGGAGTTTTTCACGGTGTCGAATTACATCACCTCCACGCTGATCCTGATCGCAGGCGGCGTGCTGGGTATCATGTTCGTCGCGCTTCTGCGCCGTGTCATGGTCGAGGATCCCGAACTTCCGTACCCCGAATCCGTTGCAGCCGCCGAGATCCACAAGGCCGGCCGCGGCGGCGGCGGCGGATCGAAGTTCCTTTTCGGCGCCATGATAGGCGGCGGCCTCATCAAGGCGGCCGGCGAATTCAAGCTCTTCCTCCCGTTGTGGGAACGTTTCGTGAGCTTCTCGAAGCAGACCATCACCGGGACCAACTTCACCGGCCAGGGCGGCATGGTGCTGACATCTTTCAAGATCAGTCCGGCCTACGTCGGCGTGGGATACATCATCGGTCCCCGCCTCGCGTCCCTGAACTTCTCCGGTGGCATCATGGCCTGGGGTCTGCTCACGCCCATCATTCTGTATTTCATCGCACCGTACCTGGACATCGCCGGCATGGCGACCAGCTTCATGGCAACGGATCCCTCGCTTTCGCAGACCGCCGCCATGGACAAGGCCTGGATCAACAGCGCCTATGACGTGTGGAAATTCATCGTGCGTCCCATCGCCATCGGCGGCATGCTCGTCGGTGCCGCATACACGTTGTTCATGATGCGCAAGAGCCTCACCGCCGGTATCGCCCGTTCGATCAGCGACGTGAAAAAGGCCGCCTCCGGCCACGCCGTCGAAATCGAGCGCACGGAAAAGGACATTCCCTTTACCTGGACAGTGGCGGGTATCGCCGGTGTTGCGGTGGCAACCTTCCTGATCACATTCTACCTGTTCAACACCACCTTCATCATCGCTTTCGTCGCCGCGACGGTCATGATCATCCTGGCCTTCTTCTTCGCGGCCGTCTCGGGCTACCTGGTCGGTATCATGGGCTCGAGCAACAACCCGATCAGCGGACTGACGCTGACCGCGCTCGTGGTCACCGCGCTGATCATGGTCATTCTCGGAGCGGAAGAAACGCAGGGCGTCGCTGCCGTGCTCGGTGTCGCGGCCATCGTCTGCGTTTCCGCAGCAGTGGCGGGCGAGATGCTGCAGGACCTGAAGGCCGGTCACATTCTCGGCGGTACGCCGTGGAAGATGCAGATCGGTGATGTCGTCGGCGTAGTGCTGGCGGGCATCGTCATGTTCGGCGTTCTTGTCTTCCTCAACAATGGGGATATCGCAAACGGCGTGAGAGAAGGATACACCGGTGGTTTCGGCAGCCGTGAGCTTCCCGCTCCGCAGGCCAGCCTCATGGCCATCCTCTCCCGTGGTATCGTCGAACAGCAGATGGCCTGGCCGCTGATCATCGTCGGCATGCTCATGGGCTTTGCTTTCATCCTCATGCAGGTCAAGAGTCCGATGCTCGTCAGCGTCGGCATGTACCTGCCGCTGGAAACCACGTTTGCCATTTTCCTCGGTGGACTCATCAAGGGTCTCGTCGACATGGGCAAGAAGAAGATGAAGGCGACCGACGGACAGACGGCGCGCATCGACAATGTCGGTGTTCTGCTCGCGTCCGGACTCATCGCCGGTGAGGCGCTGATAGGACTCGTGTTCGCGGGCTTCGCGGCCTTCGAGATGTTCCCGGGCTCCGTGTTCGAGAACCCGTCCTTCCTCGTCAGTCTCGTGATCATGGCCATTATCGGATGGACGCTCGTTCGCATTCCGCTCAAGAACGCGGGAAGGCCGGATGAACCCGCTCCCCCGGCTGCCATGTAAACTGCGTGTGCGTCCCTGACAGGGATATCGCATACCTGAGCGCAGCGGCCGGCCCGGCATTATTTACGGGCCGGCCGCTTTTTGTTTCCCGGTGCAATCGCTACCTTTTGTTTTTCCCCTCCCCGGGGATGCCGTCCACTCACAAAGCCGCGCCGTACGCATGTTTTTCAAAGCCAAAGAACCTCAGCTCAATCTTCTCGAACTCGTTCCGCGCCGCCTGGCCAGGTACGATGTGGAGGACGATGGAATCGTCGTCGTCAAGGTGAAGCGCTTCAAGTATGACTGGATGGCCGTCGCCTTCCTGCCGAAGTGGAAAAGTCATTACATCCACACGCGGCTCGACAGCTTCGGATCCCACATATGGATGGCCTGCGACGGACAGCGCAACGTGCTGGCGATCGCCGAGGGTCTGCGGACGGAGTTCGGTGAGGAGATAGAGCCCGTACACGAACGCCTCAAGCTTTTTTTCCAGATGCTGATCAATCGCGGCTTCGTCTCCATGCATCACCCCGACGGCAGTCCCGTTCGCAAATGACGTCGCCATTGTCCCACCCTCAAAAGCACACGGCATGAAGAAGATATCCCCCTCCACACGATGGATAGTCCTCGTCCTCGTCAGTGTCGTCATCGCGGCGAATTATTACGTGTACGACGCGATGTCCTCGATCAAATCCGTCATGCAGACCGAGCTCGGTTTCTCGAACGTGGATTACGGACTGATCGTCGCCTTCTATTCCTTCCCGAACACCTTCCTGCTGATGGCCATTTTCGGGGGCATCATTCTCGACAAGTGGGGGATACGAAAGACCGGCCTTCTTTTCGTCGCACTCTGCGCGGTGGGCGCC
>JAVVFP010000232.1:0-5460 GCA_032250495.1 Bacteroidota bacterium
GTCTTTTTGCGCAACGTGCTGGCCTCCGGCGTCGTGCCGCAGATCAGCGCCATCCTCGGTCCCTGCGCGGGCGGAGCAGTGTATTCCCCGGCCATCACGGATTTCGTCTTCATGGTCGAGCAGCGCAGTTACATGTTCGTCACCGGACCGAATGTGGTCAAGACCGTGACGCATGAGGACGTGACCTCGGAGGACCTGGGCGGCGCGATGACACATGCCAGCAAGAGCGGCGTGGCGCATTTCGCCCATGAGAACGAAGTGCAGTCGCTCACGCAGCTGCGGCGGCTGATCGGTTTCATTCCGCAGAACAACATGGCCTGTGCGCCTCGCGTCCCTGCCACCGACGACGCTGCGCGCATGGACGAAGGCCTCAACCGCATCATCCCCGACACGCCGAACAAGCCCTACGACATCAAGGAAGTCATCCGCATGACAGTGGACGACGGGGATTTCATGGAGGTGCAGGAGCACTATGCCGCCAATATCGTCGTGGGCTTCGCGCGCTATGATGGACGCGCGGTCGGCATCGTCGCGAATCAGCCGGCGGTGCTGGCGGGCGTGCTCGACATCGACGCTTCACTCAAGGCCGCGCGCTTCGTGCGCTTCTGCGACTGCTTCAACATTCCCCTCGTCGTCTTCGAGGATGTGCCCGGTTTTCTCCCCGGCACGGAGCAGGAGTGGCGCGGCATCATCAAGCACGGGGCGAAACTGCTCTACGCCTTCGCCGAGGCCACGGTGCCGAAAATCACCATCATCACGCGCAAGGCTTACGGGGGCGCCTATGACGTGATGAACTCCAAGCACATCCGCGGCGACTTCAATTTCGCCTGGCCGTCGGCCGAGATCGCGGTGATGGGTCCCAAGGGTGCGGTGGAAATTATTTTCAAAAAGGACATCGCGGCGGCGAAGGATCCCGAACGCGCACTCGAAGAACGCATAGAGGAGTACCGCCAGAAATTCGCGAATCCCTTCATCGCGGCCGAGCGCGGGTATATCGACGATGTGTTCGAGCCGATGGAAACGCGTCCCCGCATCATCCGCGCACTCGACATCCTCGAGAACAAGGCGGATACGAATCCGCAGAAGAAGCACGGAAATATTCCGCTGTAATGATCGTGCGCAGTGGGAGGAAACAGGCAGTTATCGCAGCAGTATGACGCGTGTTTCCCTGTGCTGCGTCGTCGCCAGGTCGAGCAGGTAATGTCCTGTGGGAAGTCCACTTACGTCCAGCGGAATCGCATGCGCTCCCTCTGAGAGCATGCCGCTGCGCTGCGTGCGCTGCAGGCGTCCCGCCATATCCCAGAGGCGGAACTGCAACGATGAGGGACGGCGAAGTTGGACGTGCACCTGTCCGGCGGAATGCAGGGGATGCGGGGTCACGCCGCGGATGAGCGTCCCGCGCGACCGTTCAGGCAGCGGCGCGGCACCGACGAGGTCGGCGAAGAAGAATTCCAGCGCGTCGTCGATGTGCGCGCGCCAGTTACCCCAGCTGTGTCCCTCGTGGTGCTCACGGTAGAGGTGGTCGTAGCCGCGATCCGCGAGTATGGGAATGAAGTTGCGCACCAGGGGAAGCAGGACGGGAATGTCATAGGTTCCGAGATCGAGGTACAGTCGCAGCGGCAGGAAGGGACCGTCGCGAAAGGTGTCGCTGATTTCCGCGATGATGTTGCTCGACTGTCCGCCCGCGTTGCCGAAACACTGCGGGTAGCGCATCGCCGTATAGAGGGCGATGTTGCCCCCGTTCGAAGCCCCGATCACGGCCCGGGCCGACGGGTCGCGTCGCGTCCTGTAGCTGCGGTCGACGGCGGCCATGACCTCGTCGACGACGAAGGCCGCGAAGGCGTCGCGCCGACTTCCCGCGTACTCCTCGCTGCGATCGACCGGGGGAAGAAACACCGCGATGCACGGCGGAATGCGCCGTTCGTGAATCAGATTGTCGAGTATGGTCGCCGTCCGCGCGAGGGAGAGGTAATCGGGTCCGTCATGGAACAACACGACCGGGTAGCGCTCTTCGGACTGCGCGTAGCCGGCGGGAAGGTAGATGCGGGCCTCGCGCGTATTCTGCAGCGCGGCACTGGTGAACTGCGTGTCGACGAGGCTTCCGCCGGCGATGTGCTGCTGCGGCTGAATTTCCTGCGGCGGCAGGTAGTCCGGCATGCGCAGCTCGGAATTCGGTCCGTAACCGCTCGTAATCGTCAGGGGATTCCTCGGGTCGAGCATCCAGTTCTTGTCGACGACCAGCTTGTAGTCCAGCCGGGCATCGGCCTCGTACTGCTCGCTGCGGTACCAGAGCGATGTGGTGGACAGCCGTGTGAGGGGCGAAGCCGTGACGTTCCAGTTGTTCGCATCCCCCGCGAGCACCACGTCCTTCGCCTCCCCCGTGTAGAGAAAATGCACGCGCGTATCGCTCTCTATATATGGGAATCCCGGGACGACGGTGAGGAAACTGTCGACGAGAAACTGCCTGCGCTGCTCCTGCGCGGTGTTCACGCGATGGAGAAATTCGGTGAAGTCCTGCGCCTGCGTTGCCGCGGGCAGCAGGCCGAGGAGGAGGAGTATATGGAGAAAGCGATGCATGGTATACAGGGAAACAGGTGACACGGATTATCATGCGGATATCTTCCCCAATATGAGGTGTTTCCTGTTTTTATTCAAACCCCGCCGGCATTGACTTTGTACGGAAAATTGGTTAGAATTGGATTGAAATATTTGAATTTGAAATATAAATGAAAAGCACGAAACAATACGGAACAAGGGCGGATACCGCGCTCGGCATGTGGGTGAAGCTTGCGCGCGCGTATGCGACGTTCAACAGGGAAACGGTGAAGGATATTCGCCGTTACGGACTGACGCAGCCGCAATTCGGGGCGTTGGAATGTCTCGGCCATCTCGGTCCCATGACCATCGGGGAGCTCAGCCGGAAAATGCTCGTCAGCGGGGGGAACATGACCTGCGTCGTCGACAATCTCGAGAAGGAGGGACTCGTCAGGCGGCAGCATTCGGACGAGGATCGCCGCTCGGTCATCGTGGCACTCACGGAAAAAGGGGACGCGCTGTTTCAGGACATTTTTCCGCAGCATGCTGCGTTTATCGAGCAGCTTGCCACGGTACTCAGCGATGAGGAGCAGGGGGAACTCTCGCGCCTGCTCAAGAAGCTGGGACAGAAAATCGTTTCGTAGTTTTTTCTGTGCACGGACGTTCGCCGCAGACGCCGGGGCTGATCGCAGCTTCGGCGTTTATCATTTTTGTGCTACTTTTACCCATGGCCATTGAACAGAGGAAGTATTGAAGGTTTCACTCTTCATTCCCTGCATTACCGACCAGCTTTTTCCTGCCTCGGGCATGAACACGCTGCGGGTGCTTGAACGCGTCGGCGTGGAGGTGCAGTACGATCCGCGGCAGACCTGCTGTGGACAGCCGGCATTCAATACCGGTTATCACCGCGAAAGCCGTATCCTGGCCGAACGTTTTCTCGACATATTCGACGACGACGGTGCGGACAAGATTGTTGCGCCCTCGGGATCGTGCAGCACCATGGTCAAGATGTTTTACGGTGACCTGCTCACGCTCTCGCCGGCATACAGGGAGAAAGCGGAGCGCGTCCGTTCCCGCCTGCACGAATTCACCTCCTTCCTGGTCGATATTCTCGGACGGGAGGACGTCGGCGCGGCGTTTGAAGGACGTGTTACCGTCCATGATTCCTGCCACGCGCTGCGGGAACTGCACATCAAGGAGCAGCCCCGCCGGCTGCTGCGGGCGGTCAGGGGACTCGAACTGGTGGAGATGCAGGCGGCGGAAGTCTGCTGCGGTTTCGGAGGGACCTTCGCGGTGAAATACGCGGATGTTTCGGTGAGCATGACCGAGGAGAAAATCGACTCCATCGAAGCCTCCGGGGCGTCGTATGTCACCGGCGTCGATTCGAGCTGCCTGATGCAGATCGACGGCATGCTCCGCAGGCGGGGAAGCGACGTGCGCTGCCTGCATATCGCGGACATCCTGGGCGGGGATGCGGCATGAAGCAGGGGACGCCGATACAGCCGGAATTCCTCGATGCGCTCGTGCGCGAACGCATTCACGACGGAACGCTGCGCGGAAACCTTCGCCGCGCGACGCAGACCTCGCTCAACAAGCGCCTTGCCGTCGTGTCCGATTTCACGGACTGGGAGGAAATGCGGCAGCTCGCGTATGACATAAAGAAACATGTGATGGAACATCTCCCGCTGTACCTGTCCCGCTTCGAGGAGCGTGCACGGGAGGCGGGCGCGGTGCTGCACTACGCCGCGACGGCCGCCGAGGCCTCCCGCATCGTGTGCGATCTCACCGCCGAGGTGGGCGATCCCCTGGTCGTCAAGAGCAAGTCTATGACGACGGAGGAAATCGAACTGACTCCGGCGCTCGAACAGCGGGGATTCCGCACGGTGGAGACCGACCTCGGGGAGTATATCGTGCAGCTCGCGCAGGAACCGCCGTCGCATATCACTGCACCCGCCCTTCATAAATCCCGCGGAGAGATCGGCGCACTGTTCGCCGAAAAGCTCGGCATCCCCTACACCGACGATCCGCAGGAACTGACCGATATCGCGAGGAAGATTCTCAGGGAGGATTTCCTCACCGCGGGAGTCGGCATTTCCGGTGTGAATTTCGCCGTGGCGGAAAGCGGCACGCTCTGCGTCGTCGAGAACGAGGGGAACGCACGGCTGAGCATGAGCCTGCCGAAGCGGCATATCGCCGTCATGGGATTGGAGAAACTGCTTCCCGACTTCGACTCACTCGCGCTCTTTCTGAATCTTCTCGGCCGCAGCGCCACCGGCCAGCGGCTGACCTGTTACACATCGCTGATCACCGGTCCGCGACGCCCGGACGAACTCGATGGACCGGAGGATGTGCATATCGTCATACTCGACAATGGTCGCAGCCGCATGCTGCAGGACGCGCGGCTGCGCGAGGCGCTGTACTGCATTCGCTGCGGAGCCTGCATGAATGTCTGCCCGGTGTATCAGAAAATCGGCGGTCACGGCTATGGCAGCGTGTACTCCGGTCCCATCGGCAGCGTCATCACACCGGTGTTCCGCGGCGAAGAACGCGCGAAAAAGCTGCCGTACGCGTCCTCTCTCTGCGGCGCCTGCGCGGAAATCTGTCCGGTGAAAATCGACATCCATCATCACCTCCTCTACTGGCGCGCGCGCATCGTCTCCCATGGACATACGCAGCTGCGTGAGCGCCTCGCCATGCGCCTCTTCCTGCTGCTTGCGCGTCACGCCCGGCTTTTCGACGCGATGGGACGACTCGGTCGGCTGTTTGCGCCCCTGTTCCGCGCGAAGGACGGGGGACTGCAGGTGCCGGTCTGGGGCCGGGAGCGCAGTTTTCCCGCGCTGCCGGAAAAATCCTTCAAACAGCTGTGGCAGGAGAAGCATGAACAGTCGTGAGCTGATTTTCGGACGCATCGGCGTGCGGGACTCC
>JAVVFP010000233.1:0-5433 GCA_032250495.1 Bacteroidota bacterium
CGCGAAGAACTGCACACACTTGTTTCAACATTGACGGAAAAACTCCCATGAAAGCATACATGTTCCCCCTCCTTTTTCTCGCGCTCACGCTCTCCGTCGCCGCCTCGTCCGGCACGGGCGGCTACGAAGTCGGCGACAAGGCCACGGACTTCACCCTGAAGAACGTGGACGGGACGATGGTCTCCCTGGCGGATTACGACAACGCCAACGGGTTCATCGTCATCTTCACCTGCAATCACTGCCCGTACTCGGTCGCCTACGAGGACAGGATTATCGATCTCGACAACAGGTACCGTCCCCTCGGCTATCCCGTCGTCGCGATCAACCCCAATGATCCCGATGTGCAGCCCGAGGACAGCTTCGACGCCATGATCGAACGGGCGGAGGAGAAGGAGTTTCCTTTCCCCTACCTCTTCGATGAGGGACAGAAAATATACCCGCAGTACGGCGCCACGCGCACACCGCATGTGTACGTGCTCGAGAGAGTGGACGGAGAACTGATCGTCCGCTATATCGGCGCCATCGACAACAATTACGGCGACGCGGACGCGGCGGACGAGAAGTATGTGGCCGAGGCGGTGAACGCCCTGCTCAGGGGTGATCGCCCTGAAGTCAGCGCAACAAAGGCCATCGGCTGCAGCATAAAGAAAAAGAAGTAGGCGCGCGACCGGCGGCGGGGCGGTTGCGGTTGAGACGATCCGTCATTACCTTGACGCTTGCTTTCACACGGAGCTGCACTGAAATTTCCCGGTAACGGATCATATTGCGGAGGACGCATGAGACTCGCGGCTTGCCTCGCCTTTCTATTGTTTGCGCTTCCCGCCCCCGCGGAAGCACAGGGCCTGATGCGACTCTATCGCATGGCCTACGGCATCAGTGGTTATTACGGTAACGGTGGCCATTCGACGGATATCGCTTTTCCGGGCGCCACCACCGGCAGCGATATGGAACATGAGTACATCCGTCTCACGACACGGAACGGGTACTTCGTATCACGGAATTTTCTCCTCGGCGTGGAGTTCAACTGGGACCAGGCCGGCGGCGAACTTCGTCCCGACCCCAATCCCGACGGCTACCGTCTCGAGACCTACGAACGACGCATTTTCATCGGCCCCCTGCTGCGCTGGTATCAGCCGATGACACCGCGCTGGTTCCTTTACCCGGAGTTCTCCTTCGGTTACACGCATTATCTCGAGGAAAGCGAGGAATTCAGCCTGACGGCCAATGCGCTGCCGACCACCACCACCGCGCGCGGCTTCGGCGTCAACGCCGGAGCGGGCATCGGCTACTTTCTCACGCGTCACGTGGTTTTCGATGCCGCGCTGCGCTACATGCATGCCTGGCGCAGCGGGGAATACGAGGTCCCGGCCTCGCCGGACCGCGAGGTGGACATGACCGAGCACGACATACAGCTCTTTTTCGGCTTCCAGCTGCTCATCTGACTGCGACACGCACCTGCAGAAATCACGTCCACGGACGTGATTTTTTTTTGTTCCGCCTGTCTTATCTCCAACTGGACGATGGCCATGGCCAGGAACGCTTTTTTCATTTGCAAGGTGATGTCATGTTGTTACGTCAATCCCTTTTCCTTTTCGCGGTCCTCCTCTTGCTGTGCACCGCCCCACCCCTGACGGGACAGCCAGGGACGCCATACCATTACATATTCCCGGTGGTGACCGACATGGAGGTCGAGGCCGGCATGCCGGTGGAAATCCCGATTTTCCTCGAGAACAGGCAGTCCTCCGCCGCCACGCTCACCCTCGACATCAGCGGAGATCCCGGCTTCGCACTCGATTCCCTCGGCCACGTCATCCAGCTTCCCCCGAACATGATGGATGTCGCCCTCGTGCATTTCGTCGCCACCGCGCAGGGAACGCATACCGCGCTGCTGACGGTCACCGACGGAACGGTCACCGATTCCCTCACGCTGACCGTGCGCGTGCTTCCGCCTCCCGGACCCTTCGTGCTCCTCCCACCCTACCACGACCTGATGACCGACACCAACGCCCCGATGCAGATCCCCGTCATGGTGCAGAACCTCACCGGCAGTGCGCTTTCGCTCTCCGTTTCCCTGGCGGGCGACAACACGTTCTCCTACACGGGTGCGCAGAACCTGAGCGTCCCGGCCCACGGCAACCAGACGGTGACCGTGGACTTCCAGAGTGCCGGCGAAGGCCATTTCCAGGCAGTGCTGCACGTCTCCGACGGCAGCTACCGCGACTCGGTCCGCATTCATGTCATGGCCGCCACGCTCCCGCACACCTGGATCGTACCGTTCGAGGACGAGTTCGAAACCATGGCGGGAGTTCCGACACCGATTCCCGTCTTCCTGCAGAATCGTGCGGCAGCGCCAGTGACACTGACGCTGCAGCTCGCAGGCGATCCCGAATTCAGTCTCGACAGCACGAGCACGCAAATGACCGTCGCGCAGACGGAAATCGCGCAGCTCAGCTTCCTCGCCGGCGCGAAAGGCACGTACCGGACGCTGCTGACCGTGACCGACGGAAATACGACGGACTCCCTGCAGCTGACCGTGCGCGTCGGCACGCCGCATTCCGGCGGACAGGATTTCACGCTGCAGTACGATGGAATGGATATGTTCTTCCCCTTCGAGGCCGCCCCGGGCGAAACGGTGCGCAAGGACCTCGCGATCACCAACATCAGCGACGCGGAGCTCACCGTGCAGCTCTCGATGTTCAGCGACAGCAGCTTCACGATCAGCCGCCGCTCTGTCACCGTCGACAGCGGTGCGACCGAAACCGTCCAACTGCGCTTCGACAACAGCTACGGCGGCTTCGGCGACGGCATGCTCGTACTCGAGAGTCCGCGGCAGATCGAACATGTCTTCCTCGCGGGCTTCACGCGTCCATGGACGGATTACGACGGACTGCTCGTGATGAATGCGCTGGACTTCGGCATGGTGGATACCTCCACACAGCTCTGCCTCGATGTCCTGCTGGAAAACAGCACGCAGGCGGATATCAGCATCTCCGATATCAGGCTGAGCGGCTTTTCCCCCGATTTCAGTCTCCCGGACAATACCGGCTTCACCGTGGGCGCCGGGAAGACCGAAGCAATCACCGTGTGCTTCCAGCCCACGGCGCCCACGCAGGTGAAGAACGAGGTGCTGACCTTCACCGTCGACAATCCCGCCTCCACTCCGCGCGAGCAGACGGCCAGCGTCGAACTGACGGGACGCGCAACCACGGGCATCAAACCCTGGATAGACAGCTGCGGCATCGTGGGCTGGTATGTCAACACGATTTCCGCCCCGATCGATGGCAGCGCGGACGTGAACATCGAACTGTTCAATGTTTCCGACCGGGCGGTGACGCTCGGCAACGCGACCTGGGAGGAAGGCAACAGCGAGGGCATTTACACCCTGCTGACGCAGCTGCCGATCACCATCGCGCCGTACAATCCCTCCGTGCCCAACAGCGGCAAAGAGGTCGTGACCGTGCGCTACGCGCCGACCGCACAGAGCAGCACGGTCGGCGTCGAGGACATCGCACTCCTGCGCTTCGAGGACACGGGCAGCAGCCTTCCCGTGCAGTTCTACCTGACGCTGGTCGGCATCCCGATACAGCCCTCCCCGAACGCGGGCAGCATCGTCATGTTCCCGAAGGACGGACGCATTCCCGTCGTCGACCTGGGCGGCAGCGAGATCAGTACCGTGCAGACAATGCAGCTGGAAAACAATCTCGCGGTTCCCGTCACGGTCACGGGACTCAGCCTGTCCTCCACCGAACGCTTCGAACTCGAGCAGCAGCCAACGTATCCGCTGCAGCTGCAGCCGGGTGAAACCATCGACGTAAAACTCCGTACAAGAGGCGTTCCTCCGAAACGACGCACGGATGTGCTCACCATGAACGGCTCCCATGAACATCTCAATTCGCGAATCAACCTGCTGAGCGGCAGCAGCGTCACCGGCATCGGCAGCGTGCCGCAGGCTCCGGAACGCTTCGCCGTCACTGCGGCGCCGAATCCCTCCGCGGGACCGGTGACCATCACGCTCAGCAGTCCCCTCCGTGAGGGACGCGTGCAGATCGTCGACATGGTGGGACGCATCGTGGCGGAGTTCGACGGGAACATGCAGGCGGTACAGTGGAACGGGATCACCCCCGCGGGTGTCCCCGCGGAATCGGGCGTCTATCACGTGCTCGTCCACGGCAGCACGCAGTCGGGCACCCCGGTCTCCGCAGCCCGCCGCATCATTCTGTACCGGTAACCCAGTTCAACGGGAAGAGCGGACCCCGGTCCGCTCTTCCCCGTCAATCAGGAAACGCGTGAAGCCTTTGCAACATGTGCTCCAGCCTGTGAATCAACCCGTCCTGCGTACATCGATGCGCAACATGACGGGAAACGACGACGCAGTGCAACATACCATCGACCTGTCCCGCCTTTCCGACGGCGCCGTGCTCGAGCGTTTCGTGCAGGGCGACGCGCGCGCGTTCGCCGAACTGTACAGGCGCAGGCACCTCGAGATCTACCGTTTCATTCTCAACTTCCTTCATGGAGACGAGGACATGGCTGCCGACATATTCCAGGAGACTTTCATCAAGGTGCATGACAACGCACACACGCTGCGGGAAAGCGGCACCGTGCGGTCCTGGATGTATACCATCGCGCGCAACACCTGTCTCAACATCCTCAAACGACAGGGTCGGCAGGTGCGGCTCGATGAGCAGCACGAAAACATGGAGGACAGCGACGCCCTGCTGCCGGACGAGATATACGAACGCGACACGCTGCATGCAGCCCTCGACGAGGCGATCACGCAGCTGCCTGACAATCAGCGCGAGGCCGTCCTGCTGCGCGAATTCGAGGGCTTCTCCTACGCTGAAATCGCACAGGCCACCGATACCAATGTCGGCGTCGTCCGTCAGCGGCTCTGGCGTGCCAAACAATCTTTACGCACAATGCTCGCCGATCTCTTCACCGACGCGTGAGCGAGCGGCAATGGAAACCCATGGATAGATCATTCGAATACACGGTTCTCGCCTATCTCGACGGTCAGCTCGACCGCAGGGAAGAACGCGCCTTCCTCCGCGCGGTCGCGCGGGATCCGGCCAAGAGGGCGGTGCTCGCACAGCACCGGCAGCTCAACGCCGCACTGCGCGACAGGAAAACGCCCGTCGCCGTCCCACTGAGAACGCAGCAGGCCCTCGCCGGAAAACTGCCCGCGCTCAAGGACGTCGTGCCGCAAACAGTACCCGTCAGCGCCGGCACGGCCACCGGCACGGCCGCATCGCTATTCCGTGGGAAAATCGTCAGCCTGATCGCCATCGGCGGCCTGCTGCTGGGCAGCCTCGCCTTCCTGCTGCTCGACCTCCCGTCGCAGGACACGCCAGTCACAGCGCGGGAAGCCGCAACCGAGCCCGGCGTCTCAACCGATCATGGCGTTTCAACCGATCACAGAATCCGAACCGAAGC
>JAVVFP010000234.1:0-5409 GCA_032250495.1 Bacteroidota bacterium
GGCCATACTCGGGGATCGCCTGTTCGTCGCCGCGACATCCGCGGCTTCCCGTCTGATGTGCTTTTCCCTCGCCGATGGCCTCCTGCAATGGCAGCGAAGCATCGATGCAGTGGAAGCCGCACTCTGCGTCCATGACGATGCCGTGTTCGCCGCCTCCCGCGACGGAAAGATATACCGCTTCTCCGCGCAGGATTCCACCGAGCAGTGGCGCGTGGATCTCGACGTCCGCGTGCGCGCCGCGCCGGCTGCGGAGGATTCGGTGCTCGTCGTCGTCACCTCTGCGGGGGACGTGCACGGCCTCTCCGTTCGCAGCGGCCAGGCGCTCTGGCGTGTACCGACGTTCGCCGCATTCGAGGCAGGACCCGTCATCGTCGACAGGAGGGTGATCGCCGTCAACCGGGACGGCCGCGTCACGGCGATGGATCTCGACGACGGAACGGTGCTCTGGGAACAGCAGCTCGATGCACCGGTATACTACGCTCCGTCCGCCCAGCCGCATCGACTGGTTTTCCCCCTCTCCTCCGGCACCCTGGTCCTGCTCGAACCGGAGCGGGGATCGCGGCTCGCGGAGATCGATTGCGGGGAATTGCCCGGCGCCTCGCCGCAGGTCGCGGGTGACGTCGCCTACCAGCTCCTTCGAAAAGGAACGCTGCTGCGCGTGGATCTCCTGCGCGGCTCGGTGGAAGCCATCGCCGATCTCCCACTGCGCAGCGATACGCCGCCGCTGCTCACGCCGGCGGGCATCATACTCGTGGACGAGGATGGTGAGGCCGTGATGGTCGGCGCGAACGCGCCGCCGGAAACGGGAAATGGAGCTACGACCCGATGATGACAGCGAAAAAAGCGATATTGCTTGCACTTCTGCTCTGCGCCGCCGCGACAGTGAAGGCGCAGGATATCGATCCGCCCATGCCCGGCATGCTGGAACTGGAGTCCCACCCCCGCGGCGCCGAGATCTTCCTCGGCGACTCACTGCTTGGCAGCACTCCCATGCGCGTTCGGCGCAGCGACGCAGAACGGCTCCGCGTTTACTATCCCGCAAGGAACGCCTGGAACGCCCAGGTGCGGACGCTTCCTTCGGCCATGCCCGGGGCGGGGGAAGGGATCGTCCTGCCCCGCTTCGATCGTAGCATACTGCTGCGCAGCCTCCCGCACGGGGCCAGGGTGTTTCGCGGCGACACCCTGCTCGGTGTCACACCGCTGCGTGTCGACGCCGCGTCCGGCTCCCTGCGCGTCGACGCGCTGGGATATGAAGGTGTGGACTGGGATCCCGCGTCGACGACGCGGAGCGAATACCTGCTGCTGCTGCAGCCGCTGGGGGACGGAATGCGCGCGGGAAGCGTGGAATATCGCGGGAGCGGACTGCGACTGCCACCCGTGGACGTGCTGCTTCCCGCGGGGGCGGGACTGCTCGCCGGCGTGGCAGCGGTCATTTTCAAGCAGAAAGCCGATGCGCAGTATGCGGATTACCTCGCAACGGGTGAGGAAGAGCTTCTATCTCAAACGAAAAAATACGATATTTACGCTGGCATCTCACTGGCGCTGCTGCAGCTAGGCCTGGCGTATTTCATTTATCGACTTTTCGATGAGTGAAAACGCGACCCCGCATCCCGAATGTATCCAACGGTATCCTGAGTCATGACAGGCAAAGTAGACCTGCATACCCACACGTACTATTCCGATGGTGCACTGTCTCCCAAGGAGCTGGTCACGCGCGCGCATGAGGTGGGTATCGACGTACTCAGCATCACCGATCACGATAACATCGACGGTATCGCGGAGGCGTCGCATGCGGCGAAGGATTTTGGGATTGAAGTGATTCCCGGCGTGGAGTTAAGTTCCACTCTCGGCACGAAAGACATCCATATCCTGGGGTACATGTTTGACCCGGACAACCGTCAGCTCCGCGACACACTGGAATTCCTGCGCAAGGAACGCTTCATCCGCGCCGAGCGCATCGTGCGCAAACTCAACGACCTGGACCTGCCGCTCGATTTTGACATCGTCCTCGAGCATGCCGGACACGGTGCGGTGGGACGTCCCCATATCGCCGCCGCCCTGCTGGACGAAGGACTCACCAGCGAGTATGCCGAGGCCTTTGAACAGTATATCGGCGATCGCGGTCCCGCCTTCGAACCGAAATACAAGATTTCCCCGGAGGATGCCGTTGAAATCATCGCCAATGCCGGCGGGATTTCCACGGTCGCACATCCGGGCTGGTACATCGGCGAACAGGATCTGTCCTACCTCATCCGCGCCGGCGTCGACGGCATCGAGGTCGTCCATCCCGCGCATGACAGCAGCAGGGAACGGTATTTCCGCGGCATCGCCTCGACCTATTTCCTGCTCGAGAGCGGGGGCTCGGACTTCCACGGCGGCAAGCGCAACGACTATCAGAACTTCGGCACGTACACGGTCACCGCGGAAATTGTCCAGGCCATGAAACGAAGATTGTTCATCCAATAGTACCGAGGATTTCATGTTCACACCCATTCAAGGTGATCTCAAGGCGGGAGCGTACAGATACGCGCTCGTGGCCAGCAGGTTCAACGACGTCATCACACGGCGACTCGTGGATGGCGCGATCGACTGCCTGACGAGGCACGGCGCCGAAAATGAACAGATCGACGTGATCTACTGTCCCGGATCCTTCGAACTGCCCATGGTCGCACGCAAGGTGGTCGACGCCGGCAGGCACGACGCCATCGTCTGCCTCGGCGCCGTCATCCGCGGTGCGACGCCGCACTTCGACTATATCGCCGCCGAGGTCACCAAGGGCATCGCCAATCTCTCGATGGAAAGCCGCAAACCGATCGCCTTCGGCGTGCTGACGACCGACACGGTCGAACAGGCGCTCGAACGCGCGGGACTCAAGCACGGCAACAAGGGCTGGGAAGCGGCGCTGACGGTCATTGAAATGCTCAACCTTTTCGCCGCGATCGACGCGAAGTAATCTTCATCAATACGGGACAACCATGAAGCGCGCAGTTCTGCTGCTTCTCCTCCTGTCCACGAGCGCAGTTGCGCAGGTGGGGACGTGGCGCACCTACACCGATATGCAGGACGTCCGTGACCTGGTCATCGGCAACGCCGGACTCTGGGCCGCCACAAGCGGGGGCGTGTTCTTCGAAGCCGGTGCCTCCTTTACTCGTTACACGAATGTCGACGGCCTGTCCGCCGTCGATTACACGGCAATCGCCCGTGGCGGGGACGACCTGGTCGTCGCGGGTTCGAGTACGGGCATGATCAATGTCCGCGAGGCCTCCGGCGCCTGGTTCGAAGTCTCCGACATCGCGCGGGCGACCGAGTATCCCAGCCGCGGCATCACGACGATCGCCATGCGTGATGGCCTCGCGTATATCGGCACGGAATTCGGCGTCGCCGTGTTCGATCCCGTGCGCCGCGAGTTCGGCGATACCTGGCAGAAATTCGGCAGCCTCCGTGCCCGGCTCCCTGTGCTCGCCCTGCATTTCGCGGGCGACCGGCTCTGGGTGGCCACAGGGGAGGGCGTCGCCTCCGGCGACCTCAACAGCATTAACCTCAAGGACCCCGCGAGCTGGACCGCGTATACCGGCACGGCGAGCGGGGAATTCGGCACCATCACCGCGATGGCCGCCATCGGCGGCGGTCCGCTGATCGCGACGCAGAACAAGCTGTTCCGCTTCGACGGCGTGGACTGGGAAGAATTCGTCGGCGTGCTTCCGGGTGGACGCGTCCGGGCCCTGGTCCGCAGTGGCGAGGACGCCATGCTGGTGACGGAATACGGCCTGTACCGCGTCGGTGCGGATGCCATCGTGACGCAGGTCGGCGATCGCGTCGATTCACCGGCGTATCCCCTGGGAACGCAACTCACCGACGTGGCCGTCGCCGAGGATGGGACCGTCATCCTCGCCTCCAATCACGGCATCGCACGCTGGGTGGAAGGGAGTCCCTGGGACTTCCGCAAACCCAACGGCCCGAATTCCAATTTCATTCAGTCCCTCACCGTCGATCCGGCGACAGGACTGCTCTGGGTCGCCTCCGGTACCTCTGCGGGCGGCAGCGGGATCTACCGGTTCGATGGTGACCAGTGGACGAACCTGACCGTGTCCAATACCCCCGAACTGCTGACCAATGCCATTACCGATATCGTCCCGAAAGGGGACGGCTCGCTGTGGCTGGCCACCTGGGGTGAAGGTGTTCTCGACTACTCGCCCGGCGGATCAATCGAGGCCTACAACAACGGCAACGTCCCGGGTTTCCCGGGCGTGCCCGAGAATGCGGACTTCGCCGCCGTGCGCACGCTGCGCATGGACAGCCGCGGCAATCTCTGGATGCTGCATTACAACGCGCCCACCAGCCTGCTCGGCGTGCACACCGTGGAAGGGAACTGGCACTTCATCAGTGATCCCACCATCCCGACGGAGCTGGAGGTGCGGATGTTCACCATCGACCAGTTCGATCAGAAATGGATTGTCGTCGGCGACCCGGATTTCCGCGGCATTCTTGTCTTCAACGACAACCGCTCCCCGTCACAGTTCTCCGACGACACCTGGATTCGCCTGCGGGCCAGCGATGCGAACGTACTCAACGCGGACGCGGATGTGACCACCGTTACCTCGGATCTGCTGGGCGACGTCTGGATCGGCACCGATCGGGGACTGCGCACGGTATTCAATCCCGGTGAACCGGATCGCGTCTCCAAGACCTGCTTCAATACCCGCTGCAACATCGAGGGACAGTTTATCACCACCATCGCCATCGACCCGGTCAACAACAAGTGGATCGGTACCAAGGAAGGGGTCTTCGTGCTCTCGGCGGACGGCAGTGAAATCATCGCGCAGTATGACGTCGACAACAGTCCCCTCCTCGACAATGAGATACAGGCGATTACCATTCACCCGGAAACGGGCGTGGCCTATATCGCCACGCGGCGGGGACTCTCCAGTCTCGCGACACCCTATGTGCAGCCCGTGACCGCGTTTGAAGACCTGCGCGTCTCACCCAATCCCTTCCGCCCGGGCAGGGATGAACGCGTGATGATCGATGGACTCGTCGAAGGCGCGGTCATCAAAATCCTCTCCGTGTCCGGCAATCTCGTCGCCGAAATCGCATCTCCCGGCGGACGCGTCGGCTTCTGGGACGGCAGAACGCAGGACGGAGAGTACGCCGCTTCCGGCATCTACATCGTCGTGGCCGCGGCTCCCAACGGCTCCCAGGCCGCCACCGCCAAACTGGCCGTCGTGCGTCCCTGATTTTCAGCGCGTTGCACTGCGCGAAAAAGGTCCCTTCGCAGCTGTTTTCTCAGCCGCGGTGCACGTGCAAGGCGGTCAGCGCAATTGCAGCAGTCGCGCGGCACTGCCGTGGGTGGACTGCAAACGCAGGACGTAGTTGCCGCCCGCGATGCCGGTTACATCGAGCGCATGCACA
>JAVVFP010000235.1:0-5278 GCA_032250495.1 Bacteroidota bacterium
CCACCGCCGATCCACTCCGCACGGAAATGGACGCGGGCATGTCGCCGCTGCCGATGGATACGCTGGACTGGGCATTCGAGCGCGTGCATCTCGAGGATGACGTCCGTTTGCTGCCGTCTACCGTCGACGTCTTCAAAGCGCAGGACCCGCACTGGTCCATCTATGACACCTGGTTGTGGACCTGGACGGGAAGGGGCGGTGCCGTGACGGTGACGGCCGAGGCGGACCATGTGCGGCCGGGGAAGCAGGCGCGCGTCTGGGGCAAGCTGTTTCACTGGTTCGGGGACAAAGATCTCACCCGCAATCACAATCTCACGATACGGGTCAACGACGGCGCCGCGCTCGATTCGATCACCTTCGATTACGGGCAGCAGGGACTGCTGGCCGGCAGCACCGTCTCCGACAGCATCCGCGAAGGCGCGAACCGCATTTTCATCGACAATCATCCGGTGGTGGACCCGCAGAGCGATCTCGCCTTCGACTGGGCGGAACTCGAGTACCCGCGCTATCTCGATCTCGATGACGGATGGAAGGTCTTCGAAGCCGATGCGGATATGGGAGAAGGTCTGCGCATGATCAAGCTGCAGAACCTGGGGAAAGCCGATCCCACCGTCCTTCGCGTCACGCCCGACGGACGCGTGCGCCTCCTGCCTGTCGCCGCGTTCTCCTTCGACAGCAGCTACACCGTGCTGGTCGCAGACACGGTGATCACCGGGGCGCAGTACTTCGTCGCGGTCGACAGCACGCTGCGCCTCCCGCAGCCCGGCGCTGTGACAGCACGCGAACCGCTCGTACAGCCCGGTGAGCGGTCGGAGTACCTGATTCTCACCGCGGCGGAATTCACGGGCGCCACGGCGGAGTACGCGCAGTTCATCGAGCAGACCTATGGACTGCAGACCCGCGTCGTGGACGTCACTGATATCTACGATGAATACAGTTACGGCATGTTCCAGCCGGAAGCCATCAAGCTCTTCCTTTTCGATGCCTATCACGATTGGATGCCGGATACGCTGCGCTACGTATTCATGGTCGGCGACGCCAATTACAATTACAAGGCCGCCGCCGCGCGCTACGGCAGGAATTACGTTCCCGCGTACGGCAATCCCGTCAGCGACATCTGGTTCGTCTCCTTCGATTCCTCCGAGGTCCGGCCCTCGATATCCATCGGTCGCCTGCCGGTGTCCACCCCGGCGCAGATCACCGACTACCTGGCCAAGCATCGGCGCTATCTCGACGAGGACTATGACCTGTGGAACAAGAGCAGCCTGCACTTCAGCGGCGGCTTCGGCGAGCAGGATTACGCGTTTTACGCGAGCGTCAACTGGCAGCTCATCGACCAGCTCGTCACCCCGCCGGCATATGCGGGACGCTCGACGCATTTCTACAAGACCGCTGAACCGCAAACCGACTTCGGACCCTACACGAGGGAGTTCGTCCGCGATCGCATCGACGAGGGCGGCGTGTTCATTTCCTATATCGGCCACAGTGGCACCAAGACCTGGGACAACAGCATCTCCGAAACATCCCAGCTCATCAACGCGCGCAACCGCGCCACGCTGCTCACCGATTTCGGCTGTTCGACCGGGAAATTCGCCGAGCCCGACATCGAGTCCTTCTCCGAGCTCTTCGTCAGTACGGGCGAGGACAATCATGCCATCGTCTACATCGGCAACGCCAGCGCGGGCTTTGAGAATACGCTGCTGACCATGCCCACGTTTTTCTACGGCGCGCTGCTGCGCGACGGCATACTGCGCATGGGCGACGCGCATCGAAAGTCGAAGAACGAGCTGATCGGCAAATACGGCGAATCGCTCACGAACAACGTCGCCGTGCAGACCAACACGCTGATCGGCGATCCGGTGGTCGCGCTCGCCCTGCCGCAGCAGCCCAACCCGGTGATACGGCCGAACTGGATCCGCGCCGAGGCGGACATACTCACCGACCGGATGGATACCCTGCGCTTCCGCTTCGCGGTGGGGAATTACGGGCAGAAAACCGTCGACTCCATGCGCATTCGCATCGAGGCCTTCGACGCCGGCGCGACCTGGCACAGCGAGGAGAGAACCGTCGCGCTGCCCATGGTCTTCGACTCCCTCACCGTCGCCGTTCCTTCGACGAAGACGGCGGGACAGAATGGACTTCGCGTGACACTGGATATTGACGGGGCGATTGAGGAGATGTCCGAGGAAGACAACGTGGCCGAGCATGCGTTCGACATCCTCAGCACCTATCTCAATGTCGTCGACGAAACGCTGGGACGGGAGAAGCGGGGCAGCGGTGCCATGCAGATACTCAATCCCCTCAACGATCCCGGTCCGATCGCCGACGTGGTTTTCGAGTTCGCGCCCACAGCGGAGTTTACCGCGGTCGAAACGGTGCGTGAACCGTATGGAAAGACGCTGACCGCGCTCGAAGACGCTCCGATCCCTTCCGGCCAGAAGCGTTACTGGCGTGCGCGGCTGGACAATACGCAGGAATTCGTCGGTCCTTTCGTACGCTGGGAAGGCGCGCCCGAGGCCGATTACATACAGTCCGATTCCACGACGTTCATCATGAATGCGCGGACGCGCATCAACGTGCGCAGCGACCGCGTGGAGCTTCCTCCCGCCGTGCGCACGCTCAACCTCGAATCCTCGGGCGAAAACACCGGCCGCTTCGGGGCCGTGCAGGTCGATTACGGACCGAACGTCTTCCCGAATTCCTTCTTCAGCGGCTACGGCGTCGCCGTGCTCGACAGCGCGACGCTGGAAGTGCTGCGGTCCCGGATTTTCTACACCTGGGGCAATGCGGCGAACCGCGACTCCCTGCGCGTCTACATCGAGAACGTGCAGTTCGGGGAAATTGCCGCCATCGTGATCGCGGACGAAGGGTCCCGCGGTGCGGGCACCTTCCTCAACGCGATGAAATCCATCGGCAGCGTCTACATCGACAGTGTGGCGCGCTCCAATCGCTCGGCCTGGGCGATCATCGGCCGCCGCGGCGCGGCTCCCGGCACCGTGCCGGAAGATTTCCGCCGCGGGGATTCCGGCGAGCGCGTCAAGCTCGACACCACCATCGCCGTGGTACCCGATACCGGGACCATCGTTTCGACGACCATCGGTCCCGCCGCCGCGTGGCAGACGGTCAGCCTCGAACGCTCGCCGGTCGGCGCCTCCACGGTGCAGCTCGCCGTCATCGGCATCGACACGCTCGGTGCGGAGGAAGTGCTGCTCACGCCGGGCAATGTGCGCGAGGCGGATATCAGTGGCATCGACGCCGCACGTTACCCGCACATACGCCTCCGGGCGGCGCTCGTCCCCGGCGTGGGAGAGGAGCCCTTTATCGACAGCTGGGCGGTGGCGTACGCGCAGCCGCCGGAACTGGCGCTCAACTATCAGTCGGTACGCCTGGAGCAGGATACGGTCGATCAGGGCGAACCCGCGGAGATCGCCATCGGCATACTCAACGCGGGCGAGGCGGCGAGCGGGACTTTCCCCGTGGTGGTCGACGTCGTGGGCGAGGACAATATTCCGCGGCAGGCCGCGAAATTCACCGTGGCGGAACTCCCCGCAGGCAACTGGTTCGATTCCACGATCACGGTGAACACGGATTTCATGCGCGGTGCGCAGCAGGTATTCATCCGCGTGGACCGCGACGGCGTGGTGGCCGAGCAGTTCGAGGACAACAACACCTTCATCACCGGCTTCGCCGTGCGGCCGGATACCAGCCGTCCGCAGATCGACGTGACCTTCGACGGATACACGCCCATCGACGGCGATTACATCCGCTACAACCCGGAAGTGCGCGTCACGCTGGGCAGCAACAGTCCCCTGCCCATCGAAAGCGTCGATAACTTCACCGTGACGGTGGACGGACAGGAGCTGGACTTCGACAGCCTGGACTACCAGTTCACTCCATCGACGAAAGAGAATCCGGCGACGCTGCTCTTCCAGCCTGAGCTCGAGGACGGCGTGTACTACTTCGGCTTCAACGGCATCGACGGCAAGGACGTCCCCGTCTACGAGGAGACCCCCGAACTCCGTCTCCGCGTGAGCACGGCGAACCGTATCGAGGAACTGTACAATTATCCCAATCCCTTCGCGGGAGAGACGGCCTTTACCTTCCTCCTGACCGGAGCCGAACCCCCGCGGGATCTTCGTGTGAAAATCTACACCGTCGCGGGACGCCTCATCCGCGTTCTCACCTTCCCTGCGTCGTCGATGCGCATCGGCTACAATGCGCTGAAATGGGACGGCAGGGACGAGGACGGCGACGAGCTCGCCAACGGCGTGTATTTCTACAAGGTCATCGCCGAATTCACAGACAATACTTTTGAACAAATCGGCCGTATGGCGGTGATGCGCTGATCACCGCCGCGGCCGCAATGGCCGTGCATCTCCATTTACACAGCTTCTATTCCTTTCTCGCCGGAACGCTCTCCATTGACAGGATCATCGAGCAGGCGGGAAGGGCAGGGTATACTGCGCTCGCGCTGACCGATACGAACAACGTCACCGGTGTGATGGAGTTCTATGTCAAGTGCAGGAGGGCGGGTATCAAGCCGGTGATCGGCGCGGAACTGCGCGCGGGACCGGTGCGCTGTGTGGCGCTGGCACGGAGCTGGGACGGCTATGCCGCCATCTGCCGGGCGCTGACCGAACTGGTGATCAGTTATCCCCCCGCGCGCGTCGTCACCGACGAGGGGAAGGACGCGATGGGGGAGGATGCGGCGACGGGGGAGGGGAAAGACCACCTCGGGACGCTGTCGGAGATCCTTCGCAGGCATGCCGATGAGCAGGTCATACTGCTCAGTGCGCATGAGGGACTGCTGTCCGCGCTGGACGCGATTCCCGCAGAACGCTTTGTCGAACTCTGCAGGCACGACGAGGGAAGGTGGCCTTCGCTGCAGCGCATCGCGCGGGAACGCGGTCTCCGCACGGTCGCCACGAACGACGTGTATTTCGGCGCGCCGAAGGGACGCAAACTGCACGGCATCCTCCGCGCCATCGCCACCAATACCACGCTGGGAACGCTGCCCCCGGGCGTCCTCGCCCCGGAGACGGCGTACTTCATCGGGGAGGAGGAGTTCCAGCGCTGTTTCGCCGACATTCCCGACGCACTCGCGGCGCGAAGGGACATCCTCGACGCGTGCACGGTGGAATTCGATTGCGACAGCAGCAAGTTCACCCGCTACCGCGACGTGCCGGACAATGCGCGGCTGCAGCGGCTGCGTACGCTGACCGAGGAGGGCTTCCTGCAGCGCTACCCCGACGCTTCCCCGCGCGCGCGGGAACGCATC
>JAVVFP010000236.1:0-5271 GCA_032250495.1 Bacteroidota bacterium
CGACACGACTTCGCTCTCGTTTCCGGTCGTGACCACAGTGTCGCTGAGCGGATCACGAAAATCGATGCGCGCGGCGCGGTTGACAATGATGTAGGGTCGGATCTGCATCGCGAGCTCACTGTGATCGTTCTTGAGCAACCCGCGCAGCGCTGCCGTCACGGAGAGCGGCATTTCCTTGTCAATCATGTGGGCGTATCCTTTCCCGAGAATCTTGCGGACGACATTGAGTTTCCCGGGCTGAATCCACCATTCACGCCGGACGGTGCGCACAGCGGAGCCGCATTCGAAATCGATTGTCTCGCATGTTTCCTTCGCAGGGAAAAGCGGTTCGAGCTGCCGACGCAGTGTTGCGAGTTCGGCATCGATCTTCCGTTTCTCACGGGTGAGCTCCAGACCGCGTGCGATAAGATCACGGGTATGCATGAGGTGGCCTCTTCTCTTTGTTGAAATGATCTTCGTCATTGTCCTGCGAACCGATGAACTGTCCCCAGCGCCGGCAGCTGTCCCGGTAGACGACGATTGCGAGGATGGCGACACCGAACACGAGCAGCACCGCTCCGAACAGCATGGTGATGAGTACTTCCGTCATGGCGTCTGCGCCCCCATCGCCACGAGTGCACGAACGATCTTGTGAACCATCTCGCGTTCCACCATGAGGAGACCGCCGCGATGGAATCGGTTGTTGATGAAGCGATCGAATTTCTCGCGCCGAGCGTCGGGTCGCTTCTCGCGCGACACCTGTGTCCACATCGCTTCGAGCATGTTGACCTGCTCGGGCGTGGCCATCGGTGTTCCGTCGGAGGAGACGCGGTATTTGAGACTGTCCCGCTTCGAGCGGGGAACGGGGCGCTGCCAGACGCCGGCGGCGACCGCTTTATCGGTCAGAGTGCGTATGAGCTGTTCCGCCTGGGCGCGGCTCAGGTCCACGCTGGTCACAACGCGGTATGCACCGAGTGCGGCGCGGTACTCGTCGTCACTCAAGCCGAGCTTCGACTTGAGAACGTGAATCAGCATGATCTGCTTTTTGTCGATGCCGGTCATACACCACGCTCCTCGGCAGCCTGCCGCACCATCTCTGCGTTGATTTCAATCTCATTGACTCGTGACATCGCGGCAACTTCACGGCAGAGATCGAGCAGAACGCGTGCTACTCCATGACTTGCATCGTGGAGCTCCTCAGCGATCTGTTTTGCATCAGGCAGAATCGTTGACGCCAGTGCCTGGGTATCATCGATGTCGAGCCGACCGAGTCTGGTGAACGTGCGGATGCGATTGACGACGTATTCATAGTCGACATTCAGCTTACGCAGTTGATGGTAGAATTTGTCGAGGCCTACGTACAACACGCCGATCTCAGCGAAGTCGTGAATACGCCGGATCCCGTCGAGTGTCCGGGCACGCAAGCTCTCGGCCTCGTCGATGATCAGCAGGCGCCCGGAACCGCGAAGCCGCTCAACGATGTCGCTGAGCATCTGGTTGTCCGATCCGGTGCCACTGCCACCGACCGCGCGGTGGATGTCCGTGACAACTTCGCGCGCTTTCGCGAACACGTTGCACTCGATCAGGATCGCATCGGGATACCGACGCGCATATTCCTTGATCGAGCGCGTCTTGCCAACTCCCGACGGACCAACGAGCAATCCCATGGATCTGGTCAGGTGCGCCTTCCTCGCCGCACCGAATACCGACTTGGACACCGCAGTTGTTATAAAGGGTACTCCCCCTTCATGCAGAATCCGCCCACGTTCATCCTCGCGGTCAAGGAATACAGCCACGGCCTGTGCAATCTTCTCGTTGTTACCCTCGTACTTGCCGTGACTCCAACGGGACAGCGCCGAGCCAGCCAGGCCCATCGACCGAGCTGCAGCAGTAAGCGAAACGCGCTTGTTCTGCTCCAGGTATGCAGCGAGGCGAGCGCGCAGTGTGTCGTGACCAGGCTGCTCTTGCGTTTTCGTGTTCTTCGTCATAGATTCCTCCTATGATTCTCCTCGTCTAGAGGATTGTTTTGTTGTAATGGCCGGTGCTCAACCACCGGCCGTTTCTATTCGAGTGATGTGAGCGCATCAATCTGATCGATGAACCTTGTTTTCTTCGGCGGGAGTGGGATATTCTCGACGTAGTTGATTGTGTGCCCATGAGTGCCGGTCGCGCGTAGCTGCTCGATTTGGCGACGGTCATGATCGGTACCGGTCAGCCGCAGCGTGTTGCTGCGCTGGTGTTCGATACGGACGCTGCTGATCTCGAACTCAAAGAGCTTCGCGAGTAATTCCTGATCGATGCGATCGCCCTTGTCGGCGACGAGTTCTCCTGTCCGCTCGTCCACGACCGCAGATGCAAGACGTCGCCCGAGATATGCTGCCAGATCACCACTGATCTTTCGTCCCTGCAGACCGCTTTCCGTGTGCGCGTAATATGAGCGCATCGCCGTGAGGATCTCCCGGGGATCAATTCGCCGTTTTATCTTTGCGGCGTTACGCACGGCCTTCCTCATCCTGCCGACTTCTTCAATGACGCGTGAGACGGTCTCCTTGTCCTGTTCGCTGACCGCGTAGGCGGGCGCCCGGTAGGGATTCCGTCTGACCTCGCAGAGCACGTCGTGCGTTTCGGCATCGTGGACGGCAGCGACGTCTTCCGGGTTGTCAATCGGTATTCGCAGGTATACCTTCCTGCGCTGGAATTCCGCGAGCGCCGGAGCTGCCCAGTGATCATTATCCCAGCGAATCGCACCGCGAAGAACGGTACGCTCCGGCGTCACCTTCGCTGCGATCCAGCGTAAGGTCTCCGGGTTGACGTGATCGAGATCATCGGCGAAGTCACGATCCCACAGCTCTGCGCGGCTGAGCCCGTTGTGGTTCTTGCCGTAGGACGGCTCCCTGTGAAACACATCTTTTATATACGCGTCGAGCTGATCCGCTATCTCGGTCAGCAATGGGATGTCGTTTTTCTTTTCGCGTTCAGCCAGGGATTCCGGTCGCGCACCAGGTTTGTTTCCCACATAGCTACGCGTGAATCGGCTGAAGTTCTGAGATACGCTGCGGAAATCACGCTCAAGCGTCTTTGCTTGTGCGTTGTAGGGCTTCGAAAACGTCACTTCAACGCCCAAGCGGCCGATCATCGTGCGCGCCTCCGCCTCTTCCTGTTTCCGCCCGCCGGCGAACTCACGCGACCTGTAATCCTTGCCGTTGTCGATGTAGATCGCGTGAGGAATACCGTAACGCTCAACCGCACGGACGAACGTTGCCATCACGATTTCAGCGTTCGGGGGTTCGAAGCGCAGTGTCCAGGCAAGCCACAGCCCGGTCTTCATGTCACGCCAGACGGTGAGATATGGTCGACGTGGCGCCGCGCCGTAGCTTGACAGGCATTCAATGTCGAGGGTGTGATGATCGGAGAACCAGATATGACCAGGCTTGACGTTTTCGTAATCACGGTCGATGTACGCGGCCTCTGTTCGATTCCAGACCTGCTCACCATCGCGTGCGAGCACAACGGCGCTCACGCCGTACCGCTTATCTATTTCACGCACGAACGTGCTGCACGAGGGAAATTCCTCGAGCAGCTTGTCACCGTACCCGGGCTGTTCATCGTTTACATTCTGGCGTACAATGCTCCTTGTGTACAGCCAGCACTTTGATGCCGGCGGCTTGTTGTCGTTGAGGTACAGTTCGGCAAACGTCTCGATCGCGAGCTCAGCCCATGCGCCCAGTCTCGCAATTGCGATCGAGCGTCCACGGCTGTTACCATAACCGTACAGCAACGCGGCCGCTCCTTCCTCGTTGTACTCGCGCAGCACGCGGCGGAATGATGCCACAGAGATCCTGTCCTCCGGGTATGCCTTGTTATGCGATTCAATAGCCCGCGTCAGTGTTCTGCCGGAGAGTTGCCCGAACTGCATGATGAGCGGCTGATACCTGTCCCACTTGCGACGGTTATACGCAGGCGCTGCGAGATACATCCGGTGCTCTTCCTGGATCGCCACTTCGTCGAGGCGATCACGGGTGACGTACGGACTGGTCGGGGTTACGATGCCGAGATCATGACGGATGTCTTCCGGCAGGGCGTGTACGAGAAATCCTTTTTTCGTGCCGCCGTTTCCGGTCTGCCTGATCCACGGCCATCCTTCGCGATTCGCTCGTATAGCGACAGTTCTCTTGAGAGTCCCAAGCGTATCTGCAATCTCCCGTGCAGTCATGGTCAGTGGTTGTTCCGAGGTTGCGTGTTTGTCGTACATCGTCTGATCGCGGGTTGGTGACGAGGGTAGTGATCCGAAAGGGTCGCAGCGTCAGGGCCGTTGACCGGCCCCGACACCACGAGAGGGAAACGCCTCGTCTCGTTTCCCGATGGTCTGCTCCGCTGCGATGGCGGCGGCGGAAATTATTGTGTTCAGTAATTCGAGCTGCTCGGTCAGATCCGTGATCGCCGCTCTGAGCTCCGCAGTGTTGTCCGGTGCGGTCTGCTGCTGCGGTTGTGGCGTAGAGACGCGGAGACGGCCGGCGCTGTCCCGCTGATAGTGAATGACCTTGGTAGGTCTGCCCGACGGGGGCGTCGGTACTGTCACCTGCAACCGATACCCCGTGCTTTCGTTGAACCGCCACCCATCGCGCGCTTTACCGGCTATGCCTCCCAACACGAATGGGCTGGCTATCCTGAGGATATGTTTATAGAGTTCGGGCGAATTTTGTTGACATTCCTGCTCGCTGCTACCGTAAACATCCCTGAACAGCGTACCTCCGGGCAGAACAACTCCGGTGAAATCGTCGCTCCACGGATGATAGGGGACTCCGCGGATTGTCAAATCCTCTGATTCACGCGTAAAATCGTAATCGTCCGGTACCCCCGTGTCCAATCGTTCAGGCGGTTGGTCGGCGTGCAAGTCTATACCGCACGCGGCTATACGCTGCAGGATGTAATCGGGCACCGGCGTGCCGCAGTAATCAATGTCGCGTTGCGGCTTTGTAGCGAGCTGGATCTGATGGGCGGGCATGTGCAGAGCATACGGGAGGATCGAGTTGGGGTGTATACGCAGTGCCAGCGCCCCATCGTACACGGAGCCGAACGCGCGGGTCAGACTGACGTGAATTCGATACGCCAAACGTAAATCGGCAATATCACGTCCTGGTGGTACTCGCAGCTCGTGGCGTGGGCGGTTGGGGGTGGTCCGTGCTGTGGAGCGTACCATGCGACCTCCTATACCGGTATGTCGATAGATTTCAGTGCGCGCTTGATCTCGTCGTCTCTTTCCCGCTTCAGTTGGATGGCTCGGACGCAGAT
>JAVVFP010000237.1:0-5263 GCA_032250495.1 Bacteroidota bacterium
CGTCGAAACCCGAAACCGCGAGAGCGGTGGTCAGCGAAGTCGGACCCGGAACGGCGGTCACGCGGATGCCGGTGTCCATGACCTCGCCGAGCAAATGCGTTCCGGGGTCGGCGAACACGGGCATGCCGCAGTCCGATATCAGTGCCACGTTTTTTCCCATCGCAAGATCGAGCACGATCTGGTCGGTCTCCTGCTTTTCGGTGTGCTCGTTGACCTCGACCAGTTCCTTTTCTATCCCGTGCGGCGCGAGCAGTCGCAACGCCGTTTTTCTCTCCTCGCAGGCGATATAGTCCACGCTTCGCAGCACCTCGATGGCACGGAGGGAAATATCGTCCGGATGTCCGATCGGCGTGCCGACGACATACATCGTACCCTTTTTCATTCGCAATTCCCCCGTCCTGCAGCCCGCAGAACCGCCTCGGCCAGCGGGACATCCTCGGGCGCGGTGATTTTGATATTTCCCGCGGAACCCTGGACGACGTGTACCGGTTCACCGAGCGCCTCGATGAGGGCGACGTCGTCGGTCACCTGTCCGCGGGCGCGCAGCTGCGCGAAGGCCCGGCGGAACAGTCCTGCCCGGGCACCCTGCGGCGTCTGCGCCTGCCAGACCACGCTGCGGTCAATCGTCCCCTGCACCAGTCCCCCGCGCACCTCCTTGAGCGTATCCCGTGCCGGGACCGCCAGCAGCGCCGCGCCGTACTCGGCCACGGCGTCGGCCACCGCCTGCACGTCCTCGGCGCGCACGCAGGGTCGTGCGGCGTCATGCACAAGGACGACGGTATCCACATCAACGACGGCCGCCAGCGCGTGGGCCACTGAGTCCTGCCGCAATGCGCCGCCCTGCACGACGGTCACCTGGGTGGACAGCTCTGCAGTGGCGAGCATCGGCAGGAGGGTTTCCCGGTCGTCCGTCGCGATGACGATATGCGTGCAGCCTGCCATCGCTTCGAAAACATCGAGGGTGTGGAGCAGCACGGGCCTGCCGCAGAGCGGCAGATACTGCTTGGGAACGGAACTGTGCATGCGCGTCCCGGCTCCCGCGGCGGGTATGCAGACGGTAAAGGAAGTCATGGGCGATCCGGTGAAAACGGCACAGGCGAAGTGCAGCACTTCGCCTGTGTCCTTGATGACGGGAAACGGCTTCAGAGAATGATCATGGCATCGCCGTAGCTGAAGAGGCGATACTTTTCCTTGACGGCCTTCTTGTACGCCTTCATCATGAGATCATAATCGGTAAATGCTGCTACCAGCATGAGCAGGGTGGACTTCGGCTGATGGAAGTTCGTGATCAGCTTGTCGGTGATCTTGAAATCGTAGGGCGGATAGATGAACTTGTCGGTCCAGCCACGCGTCGGTGCCAGCTGTCGCATCGTGGTGACGCTGGATTCCAGCGCACGTACCGTACTGGTGCCGCAGACAAAGACATTTTTCTTGGCTTCCTTCGTCTTGTTGACGGCCACGCAGGCCTCGGGCGGAATTTCGTAATACTCGGAGTCCATCTTGTGCTTGGTCAGGTCCTCGACTTCCACCGGACGGAATGTGCCGTGACCGATATGCAGAAGCACGGAGCTGACGGACACGCCCTTCTTTTTCATCCGGCCGATAAGCTTCTTGGTGAAATGGAGTCCCGCCGTCGGCGCGGCCACGGCGCCGATCTCGCGCGCGTACACCGTCTGATAATTCTCCTTGTCGCTCTCCTCGGGATCGCGCTTGATGTAGGGCGGCAGCGGCGTCTGGCCCACGTTGTCGATGAGCTTGAAGAAGTCACCGCTGTAATTGAAACGCACCGTGCGTCCACGAGAGGTCGTGTTGTCGATGACCTCGCACATCAGTTTGTCGGAAAAATAGATCTTGTTGCCGATGCGCACCTTGCGGGCGGGATCGACGATGACGTCCCAGAGACGCTCTTCTTTGCTGAGCTCACGCAGCAGGAACACCTCTATCTTGGCGTTGGTCTTTTCCTTGCGCCCGATCAGGCGCGCCGGGAAGACCTTGGTGTCGTTGAGCACCAGGGAGTCGCCCTTCCTGAAGTATTCATGTATGTCCGCAAAGGTCCGATGCTCCACGTCACCAGTAGCACGGTCGATCACCAGCAGGCGTGCCTGGTCACGGTTTTCCACCGGATACTTGGCAACGAGACTTTTGGGAAAATTGTAGTCGAAATCAGAGAGTTTCATAGGTCCAGACCTGGAATTTGAAAGAATCGTCTGTCGCGGGAATGAGAAAGGTTATCGGAGTCTCCCCGAAGAAACCCGCAGGTGGTACACTTCTCCGCCGCATTTACAAAAATACGAAAATCGGTAGGCGTAGTCAACGTATTAGTTGATGAATTGCTTGAAATATCATATCTTACGGGACCGCCCTGTCCGCAGATTCCCAGCCAATTCCCCGTAATTCCCATCGTTTTCCGGAAATTATTCCCGCCATTCCCCTTCCCTGCGTGCCGCGACGTTTTTGATTTCATCAGGCATTTTGGCAATTTTAAGGATGCCCATGTCCGCATTCCGGGCAGGGTAAACACCCCGTTATCACCGCCGGCGCTCCCCCCGGGCCGTCGCGGCATGTCCATTACGAGCAAGGAGCGAGAGCATGATCACCACACAGCTGCTGAATCCCCGAAGTATCGTCGTCGTCGGTGGATCGAATGACATCCACAAACCCGGCGGCAAAGTCCTGAAAAACATCATCGACGGCGGTTTCGAGGGTACGCTCGCGGTACTCAATCCGAAGGAGGAAGAGGTGCAGGGTGTGACGAGCTACCGCGACCCGGCCGATCTCCCGCAGACGGATCTCGCCGTGATCGCCATCGCGGCGAAATATACGCTTCCGGTAGTGGAACTGCTGGCACGCGAAAAGGGAACCCGCGGCTTCATCATACTCAGCGCCGGGTACAGCGAGGAGAGCGAGGCGGGGAAGGAACTCGAACGGCAGGTGGTGGAGGTCGTCGAGAGCGTGGGTGGATCGCTTATCGGTCCAAACTGCGTGGGCATCATGACGCCGCAGCACAACAGCGTGTTCACCGAGCCCATCCCGAAGCTGGATCCGCAGGGTGTCGATTTCATTTCCGGGTCGGGAGCCACCGCCTGCTTCATACTCGAGGCGGGCATCCCGAAGGGACTGACCTTCGCGAGCGTGTTCTCCGTCGGCAACAGCGCGCAGCTCGGCGTCGAGGAGATACTCGAACATCTCGACGAGAGCTTCGACCCTGAAACGAGTTCACGCGTCAAGCTGCTGTACATCGAAACCATCAGCAAACCCGGCAAACTGCTGCGCCATGCCGCATCGCTGATTCGGAAGGGCTGCCGCATCGCCGCGGTGAAGGCAGGATCCTCGGAAGCCGGCAGCCGCGCAGCGTCCTCGCATACCGGCGCCCTGGCCAGCTCCGACGTCGCCGTCGACGCGCTGTTCCGTAAAGCGGGCATCGTGCGCTGCTACGGCCGCGAAGACTTGATCGCCGTCGCCTCGATTTTCATGCACCCGGAGCTGCCGGGAAAGGACATCGCCGTCATCACGCATGCCGGAGGTCCGGCCGTCATGCTCACCGACGCGCTCTCCAACGGCGGAATGAACGTGCCGCATATCGAGGGAACGGACGCCGACGAACTGCTCACGAAACTGTACCCGGGTTCCTCGGTGGCCAATCCCATAGACTTTCTCGCGACCGGCACGGCGGCGCAGCTGGGCACCATCATCGACTATGTCGATACCCGCTTCGATACCATCGATGCGATGGTGGTGATTTTCGGTACTCCCGGACTGGTCGAAATCTTCGACGTCTACGCGGTGCTGGACGAAAAAATGCGGACCGCGAAAAAACCCATTTTCCCCGTCCTCCCCTCCACGCTCACCGCGCGGGCGGAAGTCGATGACTTTCTCTCCCGGGGACGACTGAATTTTCCGGATGAAGTCAGTCTCGGCAACGCGCTGGCACGCGTCTATCACACGCCGAGCCCGGCCGCGGAGACGGAGCCGCCCGCAATTGACACCGCCGCGATACGCGCGGTCGTCGAGCGGGAGGCGGATGGCTATATCGCCCCGGACGCCATCCAGGCGCTGCTCGACGCCTGCGGCATACCCCGCGCCGGGGAGGCCGTGGTGCGTACCGAAGAGGACGCCGTCCGTGAAGCCGGAGCACTCGGGTACCCCGTGGTCATGAAAGTCGTCGGTCCCGTGCACAAATCCGACGTGGGTGGCGTGGTGCTGAACGTGCAGGACGCGGACAGCGTGCGCAGCGAGTTCTCCCGTATGATGCAGATACCCGATACCACCGCGGTGCTGCTGCAGCCGATGCTCTCCGGCACCGAGCTGTTCGCCGGTGCGAAAAAGGAGGACAGCTTCGGGCACATGGTGCTCTGCGGACTGGGCGGCATTTTCATCGAGGTACTCAAGGACGTGCGCGCAGGACTCGCGCCGCTTTCCGCGGACGAAGCCCGCGAGATGATACGCGGACTGAAGGGATACAAAATCCTGCAGGGCGTGCGCGGACAGGCCGGTGTGAACGAGGAGGCCTTCGCCGACGTGGTCGTGCGGCTTTCCGCCCTCTGCGCGGTGGCGCCGGAAATCGCGGAGCTCGACCTCAATCCGTTGCTGGGCGGACCCGACGGCGTGACCGCGGTGGATGCGCGCATCCGTATAGAGAAAACGGACCGATGAGCGACAGGCGGGAAGCGCATACGTCACGGGACGAAGTGCAGCTGCGCGAGGAACTCGCCGCCCTCTTCCCCCTGCGCGAACTCGATATCCGCATCGGCGAACAGCGTATTCGGCTTACCACGGCGCACGACATCGAACGGCTGATAGACCGCATCAGCGAGGAGGAGTTCCGCGTCGACGAACGACTTCCCTACTGGGCGGAACTCTGGCACAGTGCCGTGGCGCTGGCCGAGCATCTCTCCGAAGGAAAACTACCACTCGCCGGCCGCCGCGTCCTTGAAATCGGCTGCGGACTCGCCCTGCCCGCCATCGTGGCCGCTGCGGCGGGGGCACGCGTCACCTGCTCGGATTTCGAGGAGCACGCCCGCATGGCCGCGCGGCCCAGCTTCGAGCGCGCCATCCTCGCCTATGTGCCGGGGTAGCCTTCGCCGGTGGGCCGACTCAAGTTTCCCATTGCGCATCCGACCCGTCCTGCAGGATGATTGCCTTACGGGTCGCGGATGGGCATGCCGTTGTTGACCGGGTAGTGGTTCTGCGATACGAGAAGGCAAACGTTTGCCTGATAGGTATCGGGTCCGATGGTGCAAAGCGAATATTTCCGGCCCGTTCC
>JAVVFP010000238.1:0-5259 GCA_032250495.1 Bacteroidota bacterium
GTCACCTTCGTTCCACTCGCATTGCTCGGGACGTATTTCGCCTTTATCACGTGGCGTGGCGCATCCCTGGGATATGCCGTGACGGGCCACGTGGTCAACAACTCCATCGCCGTACTGGCGCTGTACGTTTTTGACTCTGAAAGCCTGCTGCCGGCGGATGCCGCCGGCGCGGGTCCGTCGGTAGCCGCACTGGCGGCGACCGGCGTGATCGCAACCGCCGTCTTCCTGGCGAGCCTCGTGCTGTTCTGGCAGCTCACCGCCCGCAGGGAAGCGGCATCTACAAACGAACGTTAACCGAGGAGGTCCCCATGCCTTATTGTCCCCAATGCCATGTGGAATATCAGCCGGGTGTGCTCGAATGCGCCGACTGTCTCGTTCCGCTCGTGGAAGGCACCCCGCAGTTCTGTCATAACTGCCACGAATTCGTGCAGAAGGATGACACATTCTGCGACAATTGCGGCGTGCTTCAGCAGGAACTCCCTTCCGAAGACATCCCGGAATGTGAAAACCATCCCGATCGCCGCGCCGTCGGAGGCTGTGTGATCTGCGGGAAGCCGGTGTGCGATGAGTGTTCGACGCGGCACAACGGCCGCATCTTCTGCGAGAACGACGACCATCTGAGCCTGCACCAGGGTTTTGTCGTCGCATACACGACTTCCACCGACTACGAGGCCGAAATGATCAAGGCCAACCTGGAAGGCGCGAGCATAAACGCTGTGGTGTTCAATCAGCATGACCACGTGTATTTTACCAACATGGGCTCGCTGGCACTGGTGAACGTCATGGTGCCGCGTTCGCAGTTGGAGGAAGCGCGCGACGTGATCAACGCGCTGATCAACGAGGAGGGATTGCCCGGTGAAAAGGAGGACGACGAAGAGGATCGTCCGTGAGTAATACGGGCACGCGGATTCTCGTCGCGGTCATCGCCATACCGGGTATTCTGCTCCTGGCCTGGCTCGGCGGCTATGCATGGGCATTGTTCGTCGCCGCTGTGATGGTCGTGGCGCTCCACGAATTCGCCGCACTGGCCAGCGCCCGCGGCGCGGAAGTGCAGCGCGGCATGATGGTCGCCGCCGGACTGGCCCTGCTGCTGGTCTTCCTGCACGAACGTCTGACAAACGATATTCCCGCACTGTTCGGGGGCGGCCTACACTGGCCCCTGCAGTGGCAGGCATTCATCTGGATACTGCTGCTGTTCACCCCGGCCGTACTGCTCGTCGAATTGTTCCGCAACCGTCCCGGTCCGCTGCTCAATTCGGCGGCCACGGTGCTCGGCGCGTTGTACATCGGCCTGTTTCTCGGCAGTGCGGTGGGTATGCGCGAAATTTTCAGCGTCGTGGAATTCCACGTCGGTCCGGTGTTCGGAACGGCGGACCTGAGTGTCGCACAGATGGCCCGTCTCGACGGTTGGGGCGGCTTCACTGTCATCTCCGTGCTCGCGGCGATCTGGCTGTGCGACACCGCGGCGTATTTCGGCGGCCGCGCCATGGGACGCCACAAGCTCTTTCCCCGCGTGAGTCCCAACAAAACCTGGGAAGGCGCCGCCTGGGGCTTCGCCGCAGCCCTCGCAGGCATGCTTCTCGCACAGCAATGGCTGCTCGATTACCTGACCATTTCCCAGGCCCTGGTGATCGGCGGCATCGTCGGTGTGCTCGGGCAGTTGGGTGACCTGGTGGAGTCCCTGCTCAAGCGCGATGCCGGGGTGAAGGATTCGTCGACGCTGCTGCCGGGTCACGGGGGCGTGTTCGATCGCTTCGACAGCTTCCTTTTTGTTTCACCCGCGGTATTTCTCTACCTTGATTTCGTAGTTTTTGCCTGAAAACAGCAGTTCCCGCAGACATTCTGGTATCCATAATGAAGCAAACAAAGTATGTTTTCATCACCGGCGGCGTCGTTTCCTCTCTCGGGAAGGGTATCGCCGCATCTTCTCTCGGCATGCTGCTGCAGAGCCGCGGACTCACGGTGACGATTCAGAAATTCGATCCGTACATCAACGTCGATCCTGGTACTATGAGTCCGTATCAGCACGGCGAAGTGTACGTCACCGAAGACGGCGCGGAAACCGACCTCGATCTCGGCCACTACGAGCGTTTCCTCAACCGGAACATGACACAGGATAACAACACCACCACGGGACAGATATACAACCATGTCATCACCAAGGAAAGGCGGGGCGATTACCTGGGCGCCACCGTGCAGGTTATTCCGCACATCACCGACGAGATCAAGCGCCGCTTCGCCCGCCTGGCCAAGGCGGACGAGTACGACGTCATCATCACCGAGATCGGGGGTACGGTCGGCGATATCGAGAGCCTGCCCTTCCTCGAGGCGATGCGCCAGTTCGTGATGAACATCGGTAAAAGGAATGCGATCATCGTGCACCTGACACTGGTGCCGTATATCCCGTCTGCGGGTGAACTGAAAACAAAGCCGACGCAGCACTCCGTGAAAATGCTGCTCGAACTCGGTATACAGCCCGATATCCTCCTCTGCCGCTCCGACCGTCCCCTGCCGCTCTCCATCAAGGAGAAAATCGGCCTCTTCTGCAACGTCCGGCCGGAACTGGTCATAGAGGCCCTCGATGTGAAGACGATCTACGAGGTTCCCGTCGAGTACAGGAAAGAGGAGTTCGACAAGAAAGTCGTCAACCTCCTCCACATGCGGCCCAAGGACGCGGATATCGACCGCTGGACCAGGATTCTCAAGCGCCTCAAGGAACCGAAGCACGAGATCGAAATCGGCCTCTGCGGCAAGTATGCGGAGTATCACGACGCCTACAAGAGCATCATCGAGGCATTCGCGCACGCGGGTGCAGAGAACAACGCGCGGGTGAAGCTCGACTGGATTCACTCCGAGGACATCGAAAAGAACGGCGCCGCGCGCTACCTCAAGCATCTCGACGGACTGCTCGTGGCCCCCGGGTTCGGGGAGCGTGGCATCGAAGGCAAGATCAAGGCCGTGCAGTACGTCCGCGAAAACGGCATCCCGTTCTTCGGTATCTGTCTCGGCCTGCAGTGCGCGGTCATCGAATACGCCCGCAATGTCTGCGGCATCGCCGACGCCAACAGCGCGGAGTTCGTCGAGACCGACTCCAATGTCATCGATCTCATGCTGGAGCAGAAAAGCATACAGACCATGGGCGGAACCATGCGCCTGGGCGGCTTCCCCTGCGTGCTCAAGCGCGGAACCCGCGCCTACGAGTCCTATGGACGAAAGAACATCAGTGAGCGGCACCGTCACCGCTATGAAGTCAACAACGCCTTCGTGCCGGTGCTCGAGGAGCACGGACTCGTGTTTTCCGGGACGTCACCGGACGAATCGCTGATGGAAATGATCGAGCTCCCGGAGCATCCGTGGTTCGTCGCATCGCAGTTCCACCCCGAGCTGCGCTCGCGACTGGTTGAACCCCACCCCCTCTTCCGGGATTTCGTGAAAGCCGGCATCGAGTACCAGCAGAAACGGACGCCGCAGAAAGCGGACAGCTGACACCGAAACAGAAAATTGCTATCTTTCGCACAAGCGATCACAAGAAATGCAGGAGCGTCCATGAAGTACTTCGCCACCCTCGTTCTCCTTCTCAGCCTGTGGAGTATTGCCGCCGCGCAGGTCGACACCCTGCACTACGACGAACTCGACGATATCGACGACGGGCAGCTCGTCGCCGTCACCCGTTTCCCCGGGGAACTCGACGTGGTGTTCAACGCGCGTTTCACCCCGGCGGAGAAATGCACATTGCACACCGTCCTTGTCGCATTCAGCGTGGTCAAGTTCCAGGCGCTCACCGGTCATGACACCCTCGTCGTCATGGTCTATGAAAACGGGAGCGTGCCCCCGTCGCTGGTCAACCTGCAGAAAACCTACAAGGTCGATCTCGGCGATGCGGGCTTCCCCAGTCCCAATATCCGCTTCGATCATCCGCTCGAGGCCGGCGCGCGCGACGTGCTCGCCGTCAAGCTCGATCCGCCCGTACTTTTTTCCCCGCGAAGGGAGTTCATCGTCGGGGTCAAGCTGATCTCCGACCAGCGCTACGCCGTGGGACTCGGCACATGGAACGGGTTCAGCGTGCTGATCAATCCCGGTGTCGCCGAGTATGAACGTTATCGTCGCTACCATATCTCACCGAACGAACAGGGATCGCGCAATATGCTCGCGACCGAGGGGGCGAACGCGGGCCTGTTCATTCGTCCCATCGTCAGCTACAATCCCGATATGCCGCCGATCGATCCGGTGGACGTCGAGGCGGTCCCCGCCCCGCAGACAGTGACCCTGGAGGCGAACTATCCCAATCCCTTCAATCCCGCGACAACGCTCGCTTTCACGCTCGGGAGCGCGCAGCGCGTCTCGCTCGCCGTCTATGACGCCCTCGGGCGCCGCGTCGCCGTGCTTGCGGAAGGAATGCAGGGTGCAGGCCGTCACCAGCTCCGTTTCGATGGAGCGGGACTGCCCGGTGGACTGTACACCGCACGCCTGACGGTAGATGGTCGCACACTGACGCGGAAGATGCTCCTGATGAAATGAGAATTCCCGAAGAAAAGATAGATGAAATTCGCGCGGCCGCTGATATCGTCGATGTTGTCAGCGGCTTCGTGCGTCTGAAGAAGACAGGCCGTAACTATACGGGACTCTGTCCTTTTCACAGGGAGAAGACGCCGTCCTTCAACGTCAACCCCGAACGGTCAATATTCAAGTGCTTCGGCTGTGGCAAGGGCGGAAACGTGTTCACCTTTCTGATGGAAGTCGAGCAGCTCTCCTTCGTCGACGCCGTCGAAGTGCTCGCGGAACGATACAATATCGCGCTCTCCCGTGAAGGGGGACCATCGCAGGAAACGCGCGACCAGATCGAGTCCATGTACGAGGCGAACCGTCTCGCCGCGCATTTCTTCCTCGATACGCTGCGGGGTGAGCGGGGAGAGGTGGGACGGCGGTATTACGCGCGACGGGAGTGGACCGAGGAAACGCAGCGCAGTTTCGGACTGGGATTCGCGCCGGACGGCTGGCATCATTTTCTCGAATACGCGCGCGGAAGGGGAATGGAGGAGGATGTGCTGGAGGCGACCGGCCTGATCATCCGCAAGGAAGGAGGCAAGACATACGATCGCTTCCGCAACAGGGTCATTTTTCCCATCATCAGCGTGTCCCGCAAGGTGCTCGGCTTCGGCGCGCGCTCTCTCGAGGCGGACGACCACCCGAAATATCTCAATTCTCCCGAGTCCGCCGTCTACAACAAAAGTCGTGTACTCTACGGACTTTCGCAGTCCC
>JAVVFP010000239.1:0-5159 GCA_032250495.1 Bacteroidota bacterium
ACAGCGTACTCGTGTACCACTTCCCGGTGATGGGGCAGCTGCCGTTCAGGCAACCGATGAAGTACCAGTACGCGTAGCCCGCGGCAGCGCCTATCAGCAGGGGGAGTATTTTCTTTACTATATGCATGTGTGGCATTTCGTGAATATTACATGTTGGTATGATGCGTCAGGCGCGACAAGGTCGCAGCGGGTCAATGCCGGCCGCTAAACCAGGTAGAGGCTGCGCTGCGGTTTCGAGAGGAAGCGGGCCCCATCCGCGGTCAGCCACACGATTTCCTCTATGGTCGCGACACCGTACCCCTCTATCGGAAGGCGCGGTTCGATGGTGAACACCCCGCCTTCCTCGAGCCTTCCGTACGGCAGTTTCCCGTAACGCTCCCAGCGGGGCAGCAGTCCGACACCGCCGTCGTGGGCTGCGCGCCCGACCTGGTGTCCGAGCGCATGCGGGTACTCCGGGTACCCGTTTCCCGTGATGTGCGAACGCGCGATCGCATCGACTTTCCAGGAAATGACGCCCGGTCGCATCGCGTCCGCGGCGAGACGGATCGAGTCGCGTATCACCGTGAAACCGTGCTGCACTTCCCGGGGCGCCCGTGCTTCCCCTTTGCGCCGAATATACCAGGTGCGCTGCAGATCCGAGCAGTAGCCGTTGACCTTGACGCCGAAATCAATATTGAGTACATGTCCCGCTGCGATCTTCCGCTTCGTGGGACCGTAATGCGCGCCTGCATGCTCCGGACCGGTGAACACCGCGGGACAGTGGTCCTCGTCCCACGCCAGTTCCACGCCGTGCTCGCGTGCCCGCCCGAGAATGAACTGTGCCACGTCCTGCTCCGTCTTCCCTGGTGCAAGGAAAGCGGTGACCTCGTCGTACATGTCAAGTGTGAGACGAATCGCCTGGCGCATGTGACGGATTTCGGCGGCTGTCTTGCGGCCGCGCAGCGCGGAAATGATGTCCTGTGCGGAAACGAGGCGCTTCGCATACGGCGTCCCCTCCAGCATGGATGTCAGCAGGAGATACATCCCATGCGTCAATCCGTCCGCCATCACCGAATCCGTACTGTAGTTGATGGCGATCCGGCGCGGTTTCTTCCGCCGCAACACCCCGAGCAGCTCCTCACGAATCCCCTGCACGTATGGAACGACACTCCCGTACGCGGGATTGTCCCGAATCGAGGCAACGTCCAGGCTGCCGGCGACTGCGATGGTCTCCCCGTCGCGACAGATAATCCAGGCGGTCTGCCAGGTGGTGTGCTGTCCGACGACCATGTCTATTGCGGGATCCGGCATGCTGCCACTCTCACGGACGAAGGTGAGCCACATGTCCACGTTCTTTTCCTGCAGAATCGATACGGCCTGCTGTACTTTTTCCTTAATCATTTTCATCGGCTACCTCGTTGTTCACGGACAATCGGACTGGAAAGATACGGTGCAGGAGCTTTCGATGCACTCCCGGAGGTCGCATGTTCCTTCCGCGGGACGTATATTACCGCATCGTTGCAACAGGAGCCATAACGACGATTCCATGAAAATCATCATCATCGGTGCCGGACTTGTCGGGAGCAGTCTCGCGGAAGCGCTGCTGCGCCAGGGACACGACATCGCAGTAATCGAAAAGGACGCCGTGCGCGGCGAACAGATCGCCGACAAGCTCGACGTGCTGGTCGTCACCGGCTCGGGCAGCAACCCGCAGGACCTCGAGCACGCGGGACTGGTCAATGCCGATATGGTGATCGCCGCAACGCCGGTCGACGAGGTCAACCTCATCGCCTGCCTGATCGCACGGCAGTACGAGGTTACTCATCGCATCGCCCGCATACGCAATGCAGACTTCATCGCAGGCAGCGAAAAGCTCAAACCCGAGCAGTTCGGCATCACCCAGGTGATCTACCCGGAAGAAAATACGCTCAACGCTGTGCTCAACTACATCGAAACACCGTATGCCATAGACGCACAGGACTTTTCGAATCGCACGGTGCTACTGCGCAGCTATCGCATCACCGAGGATATGCCGATCGCGAACCGAAACCTCATCGACCTGCGCAACGACCCGAAAGGACACATGCTGCTCGTCGTGGCCATCATCAGGGACGATCAGGTCATCATTCCACGTGGCGACACGGTGATAATGGCCGGGGACAAACCTCTGTTCATCCTGCCGCGAGAGTCGCGCGACAATCTGCTCACACTGGTCGGCGTCGAAACAGGGAGCAGGAAAAAGGCAATCGTGTTCGGTAACACGCTGACGTCGATCAACATCGCACGCGCGCTGCAAATGGAACTCGATACCGTGACGTACATCGACCCTGACCTCGAGCACGGCAACATTGCAGCCGCGAAACTGCAGGGCATAGACGTGCTGCACGGAAACGGCGACGATGTGGATGTGCTCAAGGAGGCGAACGTGCGTTTCGCGGACTTCTTTATCGCCGCCTCCGAGGAGAACGATGAGAATGTACTCGCCTGCCTGCTCGCCAAATCGGAAGGAGCGCGCGAAGTGATCGCCATCGTCAATGATGATCAGCACACCGACCTCTTTCTGTCCATCGGACTCAATCACATCATCAATCCCCGGCAGCTGACGGCCAACGGCATCCTCAACGCCGTACTCCCCGGCTATGTGAGCTCTTCCCTCCACATACAGAAATCGGATATCGACGTGCTTCGCCTGCGCGTCGAAGCGCATTCTCCCGTTGCAGGCAAGCCGCTCAAGGACAGCTGGCGAAAGGCGGTCGGCGTGTCAATCGTGGGCGCGATTCTCCGCGAGCAGGCCATGATGATTCCGACTGGTGAAACCTTACTCGAGGAGGGGGATCTCGTCATTGTCTTTACGCGCAGCGCAGGGATCAGGCGGGTCCGGAAACTGTTCGGTTCTCATGAACAGGGGTTCAGGCGGGATGCATAAACGTACGGTACTCTACGGTGTCGCACGACTGCTGCAGGTGATGGGCATCGCCCTGATCCCTCCCGCCGTCATTGCCTGGTACGATACCGACCTCCCCTTCGCCGAGCTGCTCTGGCACCCGGACTTCTCCGGGTTCTGGCTGGCTATCGTGGCCGCCACGCTTTTCGGCACCTTCTTTGCCACCGTGTTCAAGAATAATCGCAGCACACAGACCGTGCGCGAAGGCTTCGCGATTGTAACGCTGGGATGGATCGTGCTCGCCCTTTTCGGGAGCATTCCGTTCTTTCTTCATTTCCTTGCGGGGATGAGCGAGCCTACGATCTCCGGCGTCGCGCATGCCTTTACAAACGCCGTCTTCGAAATCATGTCCGGGTTCACAACCACCGGCTCGACGATACTTACCGACATTGAAGCCATTCCGCGCGGCCTGCTGTTCTGGCGCAGCCTCACGCACTGGCTCGGCGGGATGGGCATCGTCACGCTGGCACTGGTCATCTTTCCCGCGCTCGGCGTCTCCGGGTATCATATGTTCAAGGGTGAGGTACCGGGACCCACGACCGAGCGCCTGCAGCCGCGACTGGCTGAAACCGCCAGCATACTCTGGGGAGTGTACGCGCTGCTCTCGCTCGCGGAAACCCTCCTTCTCATGGTCGGCGGAATGAATTGGTTCGATGCGCTGTGTCACACCTTCGGCACCATGGCAACGGGCGGCTTCAGTACCAAGAACCTCTCGGTGGGACATTATCAGAGCGATTTCATCATATGGGTGATCATCGTCTTCATGTTCCTCGCCGGTGTGAACTTCCTGCTGCACTACAACGTGCTGCGTGGAAACTACCGCGTGCTGAAAATCGACAGGGAATTCCGCTTCTATGCCGGGGTCATCGTGGTCGCCGTGATCCTGAGCACCGTGATACTCTACGTCGAAGGCCTGCCGTCCGTCGATTACTCGCGATCCCATTTCCGGAACGATCCCGTCCCATACGAGGACTTCGCCGCCCACGTCCAGCACGAGGGAACGAAAGTGCAGACCCTGTACGGCAGCTTCAGGGAATCGGCCTTCCAGGTCGTCGCCATCACAACGACGACGGGCTTCGGTACGGTGGACTTCGATGTGTGGCCGACCACCATCCGTCTCATGCTGGTTGTGCTGATGTTCTTCGGGGGCTGCGCGGGGAGCACGGGGGGAGGAATGAAAATGATACGCGTGCTGATCAACCTGAAAGCGGCCTGGCGCGAAATCATCAAGATGGCCCGTCCGCGCATCATCCGTCCCGTGAAAGTGGGAGGAACGCCCATCGAGGACATGCGCGTCGGCAACATCGTTTCATTTTTCATCCTCTTTCTCTCCCTATCCATTCTTTCCTCACTCCTGCTGACCTTCTTCGTCCCTGACCTCGTCACAGCCTTCACCGCCGTGGTCGCCTGCATCGCGAACATCGGTCCGGGACTCGCCGGCGTCGGGTCCATGGAGAATTTCAACTGGATCCCCATACCCGGAAAGTGGATTCTCATTTTCAACATGCTGCTCGGACGGCTCGAAATCTTCACCGTCCTCGTCCTGTTCCGCGCCTCAATCTGGCGCTGATGTCAGCGGGACGGGTTGGAACAACTCGTCCAACCAGTCGAACACCCGCTGGTTCAGCAGCGCGATGTTGCCGACGTGGTCGTGCGCATCGGCCACGTGCAGTGACGGGATGCGAATGCTCTGCTTCTCGGCTGAGCCTATTTTCGCGATGAACAGTTCCGCCTGGCTCTCCAGCTCGGGATAGGCATTGTCGCCGTAGATGGACAGCACCGGACAGTGAACGCGGTACAGCAGCTCCTCCGAGGTGTACTGCCTGGTCGCATGCAGCAGTTCCTGCAGCCGGGAGACGCCGAAGCGCCGGCACATGTTGATCACGAAGAGTTTCATCTCCGTGCGGAGGATGCTCGGTGGCAGTTCGTGAATGTCGGAGAGCGCGACATCGACCTTCGTCGCGCGTGGGCCGATAAGGGCAAGAAAGATCCGGTGAAGGTTTACAAACGGCGGGTTGGTGATCAGCGCCTTGACACGCGGATCGAATACCGCCGCACGCGTAGCGAAGTAGCTGCCGATCCCGCTTCCGAGAAGTGCGATCCGCTCGTGATCGACATCCGTTCTCGTATCGAGGTAATCGAGCGCTTCCTGCAGCGGCACTTCATAATCGTGACGCAGTTGCGATCCCGGTTCGATGCGCATCATTACGGTCTGTCCCGGACCCTGGAAGACAAG
>JAVVFP010000240.1:0-5152 GCA_032250495.1 Bacteroidota bacterium
CTGAGCACACTGCGTGTGATGGCCTCCGCCTTGTCCTGCTTCTTGGTTTCGAAATACGCCACGGAGAGGTCGAGCATTGCAGCGGTATTTTTCGGTGCCGCTTCCACGTAGCGTTCGAATAGGGGCAGCGCGTTCGCCGCCTGATGCGCATCGAGCAGCATGCGGGCATACACCAGCACGTCGCTGGTGTCGGATTCCGGCTGCGCTGCAATCTTGTCACCGAGGCGCTTGAATTCCGCCATGAAATCCGTGCGCACGTTGCCGGCACCGGGCGCACCGTCCGTGCCCATTCCGGGAACGTCAGGATGACCCGGGGGCATCTGTTCCGCGGATCCCGGCTGCTGCTGCGGCATTTCGCCCTCCTCGGGAATCAGCAGCACGATGACGATGATGGCCACGAGCGCCAGGCCGATCACCATGTATAATCTTGATGCGTTCATACGTTCTTCCTTTTGTCTTGCGTGGTAATGTTCAAACATGCATTATCGAAAGATAATGATACGAAAAATGCGGGAGAAGCGAACGGCCGGACCTGCACCGGGATGCTCCGCCCCATTTCATGAAGTCGCCCGAACTTCCGATATTGGGAATTCCTGAAGTTCAATGGAGAAGATCGCCACGTGACACCATCGCCGCTTGTTCTCGCGTCCCGCTCCCCACGTCGTCAGCACCTGCTTTCGCAGATCGGACTGACTTTCGACTGCATGCCCAGCGGCGTGGACGAGATACTCGACGAGACTGTCGGTCCCGAGGACCACGTGACCATACTCGCCGAACGCAAGGCGCGCGACGTGGCAGACAGGCTGCTCGCCGGTATCGTGGTCGGTGCCGACACCATCGTCGTGCTCGACGGTGACATCATCGAAAAGCCCGTATCGGAAGACGATGCCGCGCGCATGTTGCAGCGGCTCAGCAATCGGCGACATGAAGTGTACACCGGCTATTCCCTCGTGGAAGTCCCTTCCGGGCGCACGCTCACGCGCTGCGAGCGAACGGAAGTCTGGTTCCGAACACTGGCGGACGAGGAGATTCGTTCCTACGTACAATCCGGCAGTCCCATGGACAAAGCGGGCGCCTATGGAATACAGGACGATTTCGGCGCGGTATTCGTTCGTAAAATTGCAGGGGATTTTTATAATGTAATGGGGCTGCCCCTGTGCAGTTTCTACTGCAGCTACAGATCATTTACCAAGCAGGGACCCGAAATCGATGGGTGCACGGTGGCGTAAGAAAATTTTCCTGTCCCTTGCCTTCGGTGCGCTCGTCTGGATCGCGCTGACGATATACGCGGACTTCGATGATCTGATCGCCGCATTCGCGGATTTCAACTGGACCTGGGCGCCGGTCATCCTTGCCTGTACGCTGATCAACTACGTCTTCCGCTACTGGAAATGGGAGTTCTACACGGCGACGCTGGACATTATGCCGTCGCGGAAGGACAATCTCGTCATCTTCTTCACTGCCTTTACCATGGCGGTGACGCCGGGGAAATTCGGGGAGGTGCTCAAATCGTATCTGCTGAAGCGCGTCAACGGCACCCCGATCCGCGTTTCCGCGCCCATCGTCGTCGCCGAGCGGCTGACGGATTTCATCGGCCTGGTTCTGCTGCTGATCGTCGGGGCCTACGTGTTCGATATCAGCCGCATCGCGGTCGTCGCGTTCGCGGTCTTTTTCGCCCTGCTTACCATTCTTCTCGCATGGCGGCGCGGCTCGCTGGCCGTCATCGAGTTTTTCGGTCGCTTTCCACTGTTCAATCGCTTTCTCGAGCACGCCCGTGGTGCCTATGAAAGCATGTACGTGATGCTACGGCCGCGGCCGCTGTTCGTCGCGATTGTCCTCAGCGTCGTCGCCTGGTTTTTCGAGTGTTTCGGGTACTGGATCGTGCTGCACGTGTTTGATACGCCACCGACCGTACTGAAGGCGACTTTCATCTACGCCTTCTCCACCGTGGTCGGTGCCATCAGCATGCTTCCCGGGGGACTGGGAACCACGGAGGGCAGTCTGACCGGACTGGCCCAGCTTGCCGGCGCCTCTCAGGATGTCGCCGTGGCCTCCACATTTATCATCCGCAGCGCTACGCTGTGGTTCGCGGTGCTGATCGGCATCATCGTCACCTTCATGTTCCAGCATCGCCTCCCGGTCAATTTCGATGAAATAGATCTCGACACCATCGATAACTGATTCCGCTCACACGTAACATTTGTAGGGAGAATGTATTATGTGTACCGCAATCATTCTGCGGGCAGGATTCATATTCCTGCTCTGCATCAGCGCGTCCGCCCGGTCACAACAGCAGGGCGACGCGGGGGATCCTGCTCTCTTCGAACACCTTCTCGATGCGGACAGTGAGACCGATCCTGCGCCGATGCTGGAGGAAATCGACCGTCTCAGGGAAAACCCGCTATGCCTGGCGAAGGCCGACAGGACTGCCATCGCTTCCCTGCCCTTCCTCGATGCGGCCTCCGTCGACACCCTTATCGCCGTGCTCAAAAGCGATGTCCTCACCTGGGCGGATATCGCCCGCGCACTGGATGAGGACGCGTCCCGCTACGCCCTGCTGCGCGCCTGTACCGTGTTGAACTGCGAGGAAGCGGGGCCACCGAGGCTGCAGGCAGCCGTCCGAAGCCGTTTTCAGCAGGACGACCAGCCACGAGCAGGCTTTCTCGACGGAAGCTGGCACGCGTCGCGCGCGCGACTGTACCAGCGTCTGCGCGTCGGGATCGGGAAACATGTGCAAGCCGCCGTGCTCGTCGAAAAAGATCCCGGCGAGCGCCTGCTTACCGATCATGCATCCGGGTATGTCAGCATTGAGGATCTCGGTCACCTTCGTCGCCTTGTGCTCGGCGACCTCTCGGTCACTGCCGGACAGGGACTGGTTTTCTGGCAGGGCTTCGCGATGGCGAAAACGTCACAGGCGACCGGGGTGCAGCGCAGTCCACGGCTGCTCCGGCCGGTCGCCACATCCAGCGAAGGCGGCGGCGCACGCGGTGTCGGCCTGCAGCTGGATCTCACCGCGGTCGACGCTGTCCTCATCCTCTCCTCCTCCGGCCGCGACGCCACCGTTGATCAGGGAAGCGGGACGGCCGGTAGTTTCGCTGCGGACGGCCTGCACCGGTCCGCGAGCGAGGAACAACGCGCGGGACGTGTGAGGGAGGACCTGGCGGGAATGCACGTGCGCAGCCGTCGGCTGGGCAGCGGTCTGCAGGCCGGATGCTCCCTGGTGGCGTCACGATACTCGCTTCCTGCAAGCTCTCCGACGCCCTTCTCCTTCGCAGGGGACCGCGCCTGGTGCGGCGGCATGGACATGCGATGGGATGGCGGCCGCGTCTCGCTTGTCTGCGAGGCCGCACGTTCACATACGCATGCCGGCGCATTGCTTGCAGGACTCGAGGCGAGACTCTCGCCCCAGGTGCGTCTTTCCCTCCTGTATCGGCGATACGACGCGGATTTCGTCAGCCTGCACGGCAGCGGCTTCGGCGAGCGCAGCGGAAGCACACAGAATGAAGAAGGCCTGTACTGCGGTCTGCGGTGCCGGCCCGTCCGCGGACTGCGCATCGAGCTCTGGGCAGATGTGTTCCGCTTCCCCAACCGCACGGCCACGATCGATCTGCCCGCATCCGGCGGGGAACTGCGACTCTCCGCCGCGTATAGGCCATACACGCATCTTGAGCTCGGACTGCGTCTCCGCCGTGAGCAAAAACAGCAGGCGGTCGCGGCGCAGGACCTCTACGGGCGCGCGCTCCGCCCGCTGACGCTGCGCAGCAATTCCGGTCTCCGCATCGACCTGCAATACAAAGCCTCCGAGGAACTGCGTCTCCGCCTGCGGGCCGACTACGTCCATGTCGCATATGACGACTGGCGCGGCACCGCGGCCGGATCCCTGCTGGCAGCCGACATGCTGTGGCGGCCACATCCGCGCCTCATGCTTGCCGGCAGTCTCAGTGCGTACCACAGCGACGACTGGGAGGCGCGACTGTTTCGTTTCGAGCGCGACGTACGGGGTGTGATGCGCAGTGTGGCCTGCGATGGCGAGGGCGTGCGCAGTTACCTGCTCTGCGTGGTCGCGCTCACCGATCGACTGGAAGTCAGCGGCCGCTACGCGCTGACCGTTCGCGATGGCGCACGGTCCCTCGGCACGGGACGCGATGCGGTCACGGGCGACCGTCTCGGGACGCTGTCGCTGCAGGCGGACTGGGAGTACTGACGGCGCTCAGGACGCGCCGGCGTCTTCGCTCTCAAGTATCTGGAGATAGTTGCGATAGCGGAGAGGATGGATTTCTTCCCGTTCCACCGCAGCTTTGACGCCGCAGTCAGGCTCGTGCGTATGCGTGCAGGAAGGGAAACGGCACTGATCGGCATGTCGCAGAAACTCGGGGAAATAGGTATGGAGGTCCGACGCGTCGAACTGGAAGAGGCCGAATTCGCGAATGCCCGGTGTGTCGGCGATCCAGCCCCCGGCAGGGAGCGGATAGAGCGTGCTGCGCGTGGTCGTATGCATACCACGCTGACTCTGGTCGCTCAGCGCGCTGATCTTCTCGTCCAGTTCCGGGATGAGTTCGTTGAGCAGGCTGGTTTTCCCCACGCCGCTATGTCCGGAAAACGCCGACAGCTTCCCCCGCAGGACCGCGCGAAGCGAATCAAGTCCCTCGCCACTGACACAGCTGGTGAGCAGAACCTGGTAGCCGGCGTGTTCATACATGGCGACCAGGTCGTCGATGAACGCTCTCCCGTCCTGATCGGGCAGGTCGATCTTGTTGATGCAGATACAGGCATGAATGCCGCCCATGGCCGCCGCCACGAGGTAGCGGTCAATCAATCCCGGACGCAGCAACTCGTCCGTCGCCGCCGCGGTGACAATTACCTGGTCGATATTCGCGACGAGCACCTGCGCGTACTCCGCGTCTCGGATCGAGGTGCGATGCAGGAAGGAAGCACGTGCGTACACATGCGTTATGACCGCCTCGTCCTCACCCAATGGGAGGTAGCGCACACGATCACCAATGGCGACGAGCGTCGCGTCCGGGTTTTCCGTCGTCGTGGAGCGACGTGGACGGGCGCGCAGTTCCTCCCCCTCGTCCAGCAGTACGGCGAGCGGTCCTCCGGTCTGCAGTACGAGGGCATCCCTTTCCGCGTCGTCGTTGACGAGGTGATG
>JAVVFP010000241.1:0-5139 GCA_032250495.1 Bacteroidota bacterium
TCGCTCCCGCGCTTTCCAGCGGCGTGGCGGGGACGCAGGAGGACATCATCACGAACAGTTCGATGGGCAGGAGTTCGGCAGCGTGCAGGACGTAGTCGATGCCGTCGAGTCCGAGCACGTTGGCGAATTCATGCGGATCCACCACGGCGCCGGAAGTGCCGTGCGGGACCACCGCGCGGCAGAACTCCTGCACGGTGAGCATGGTGCTCTCGATGTGAATATGTCCGTCGAGAAAGCCCGGCGCCAGATAGCTGCCGCGGCAGTCGACGATTTCCGTTCCGTCATAGGCGCCGATGCCCACGATGCTTCCGTTGGCGACGGCGACGTCACCCTCGTGAATTTCCCCGCTGAGAACGTTGACGATGCGACCGTTGCGGAATACTACGTCGGCGGGTTTCTCCCCTCGCGCAACGGCAAGATTGTGCTGCAGCTGTTCCATGATAACCTCCTTGGGTCTGTACATGGAACAATGCGCTTTTCAGCGAAAAAAAGCAACCCGGCATCCAGACCGCGGCTACGCCGTGGCGGGCTCCGGCTTTCAGGAGGGGAGGATGATGCGGAAGGTGGTGCCTTTGCCCTGGGAGGTTTCGTGGACGAAGAGCTTGCCGTTGTGATAGTCCTGCACGATGCGCCGGGCCAGGCTCAGGCCCAGTCCCCAGCCACGTTTCTTTGTGCTGAAGCCGGGCCGGAAGATGTCTTTTTTCATGCGCGTGTCCATGCCCTTGCCGTTGTCGGTCACGTCGATGACCACGTTGCGGCTGCCGGGCTTGACCGTGAAGGCGATGCGTCCGTCGCCGCTTTCCATCGCGTCCAGCGCGTTTTTCATCAGGTTTTCGAACACCCACTCGAGCAGTTCCGCGTTGTAGCGCGCCGAGACCGCGTCGATGTCCGGCACGATGATTTCCACTTTTTTCCCCAGCTGCGGCGTACGGCGGCGGTAGTAGTCCGCGCTCTTGCGTATGGTATCCATCAAATTTTGCGCCGTCAATTGGGGACGTGACCCGATTTTCGAAAAGCGCAGGGCGATACGGTTGAGGCGGCTGAGGTCCTTCTCCATCTCGTTGAGCGTCTGCCGGAGCGCCTCCGGATCGTCCTCCTGTTCGCGCAGCAGCTCCAGCCAGCCCATCAGGCTTGAAAGAGGGGTACCGAGCTGATGCGCCGTCTCCTTGGACATGCCCACCCAGATATTCGCCTGCTCACTTCGCTTGATATAACTGAAACCGATGTAGCCGATGAGAATGAACATCGTCGCGACCAGTATTTCGATGTACGGAAGCAGTCGCAGTTCCTTGACCAGGTCGGATTCATCATAGAAAACATAGCCGAAAATCACCGTGTCGCCGTATTCGACCACCACAGGGGGATTGACTTCGGCCATGCGGTCGCGCTCATCGGAGAGGAACTGTATAATTTCCTCATCTGACAGCGCTGCGGAATCGACCTCGATGTTGCGCCAGCTGGTCGGCGTCAGACTGTCGTCGGTCAGCATGATGGGGAAGTCCACCTGCCCGATCTCCCCCTGCACGATATCGAGGGCGAAGGTATAATCACCGGTTTCCGATGACCCGTTCGCAATGAAATCCAGCGCCTTGATGTACACGTCCCGCGCCACGAATTCACGCTCCTGCAGCTTCTCGACGATGGTCTGCGTGTAAAAAAGCACGGCGATGACGATGCCCATCGCCAGGACCACCAGGACGATCTTGAAATTTGCGGAAACCGGTCTGCGCTGCATGCTTCGGCCAGATTGTGACAGAACGGCATAACACTACGAAACTCGCGTCAGCGATCAAAGGGAAAAAAATGGGACCGCAAGATATTTTAACATATCCTAAAAAAATATTTTAACATGTGTTAAAATTACAGAAATGCTGCTGGGAGGGGTTATTGCGCGTGCATGGACGGAAGATCCTTGATTTTCAACTGAAATCGACATATTGTACCGCACCTTCACCAATGCACGGAGTGCGGGCATGGCACAGCCGGTGGTAAGCATACTTATGGCGACATACAACCGGGCGGAACTTTTGCCCCGCGCGGTGGAGTCCGTGCTACTGCAATCCTGGCAAAGCTGGGAGCTGCTCATCATCGACGACGGGAGCACCGACGGCAGTGCGGCGCTGCTGGAGAGGGTCGCGGCGCTGGACGGACGCATACGCGTCATCAGGCAGGAGAACGCCGGTCCCGCCCACAGCCGCAACCGGGCCCTGGCCGAGAGCTCCGGCGCGCTGGTGACCGTGCTGGATTCGGACGACGCCTACGCCGTCGACCACCTGTCCCTTCGCGTCGCCTACATGCTCGCGCACCCTGAAGTCGACATGATTCACGGGGGTTTTCGCGCCATCGGCAGCGACGCGCAGATGATGATTCCCGACCTGCATGATCCGTCCCGGCATGTACCACTGGAAGAATGCATCGTCGGCGGTACGTTTTTCGCGCGGGAGGGCGTCATCGAACGTGCCGGCGGGTGGGAAGGCGGTTACGGGGAGGACGCCCGGCTCTTCGCCCGCATTTGCGCCATGTGCCGCGTCCGTCGCGTCGAGTTTCCCACCTACCTCTATCACCGCGACACCATCGACAGCCGCTGCAGTCAGCTCAGCGCCTGAACCCCGTCCCGGCATCGCTCATCCGCCATCCGCCATCCGCCATCCGCCATCCGCCATCTGCCATCTGCCATCTGCAATTTGAAATTTGCCATCTGCAATTTGCCATCCGTCTTTGCATTGAATCCCAAGCCGGGACTGCGTATATTTCGAGTTCGTAATGAGTTGCGGCAAATCAGCAGCAGGTGTTCATGCTCGTAAGTATGACAGGATACGGGACGGCGACGGTGGTCAACGGACAGGGTTCGGTGACGGCGGAGTTGCGGTCGGTCAACAGTCGGTTCTATGAATTCAGCGCGCGTCTGCCGAAGCATTTGCAGACGCGTGAGCTCGAGCTCAAGGACGTGGTGCGCGCGCGCATCAGGCGGGGGAAGGTGAATCTCTCGATTTCCGTCGACAAGAATGCCGGGGGCGACGTCCCCTTGAAAGTGGACGCCGAGGCTGCGCGCGCCTATGTCGCGTTGCTGCGCGAACTGCAGCAGGCCACGGGCATCGAGGAGGAAATTCGGCTCGAAACCGTGCTGAAGTTCTCCGACGTGTTTCGTGCCGAGGAGCAGGTCGACCTTTCGGAGGAGGAGTGGGAAATCGTCCTTGAAGCGGTGGAAAAGGCCGCCGGCAACCTCCACTCCATGCGCGCGCAGGAAGGCGCGGAACTGGCGCAGGATCTGCGGCAGCGCATCGTGGTCATGAACGCGGCGATGGACGAGATAGAGAAGGTGAAGTCCGGTCGCAGCGAACTCGAATACCAGCGACTCAAGGAACGCCTCGGAAACCTGATCACCGATGAAAAGGTCGACCCGGAGCGCCTGGAAATGGAGATCGCGCTGCTGGCGGACAAGATGGATATCACCGAGGAACTGGTGCGCTTCCGCAGCCATACCAAGTTTTTCCTCGAGGCGCTCGACGCGAACGATTCCGAGGGCCGGAAGCTGTCCTTCCTTCTGCAGGAAATGAACCGCGAGGCGAATACCATAAGCTCGAAAAGCTACGACGCGGGCATCTCCCACGTCGTCGTTTCCGTCAAGGAGGAACTCGAGCGCATCCGCGAACAGATACAGAACATCGAGTAATCCACCATGCTCTTCGTTCTTTCCGCCCCCAGCGGTTCCGGAAAATCAACGATTGCGCGCAGCATACTGCAGCAGTTCGACGGACTCTCGTTCTCTGTTTCCGCGACGACGCGCGCGCCTCGGCCGAAGGAGACAGACGGAAAGGACTATTTTTTTCTCTCCCGCGAGGAGTTCGAGCGGCGCGTCGCCGAAGGCGGACTCGTCGAGTGGGAGGAGATTTACGGCAATCTTTATGGCACGCTGAAAGCGGAAGTGGACCGCGTGCTGGCCGACGGCGGTCACCTGCTCTTCGACATCGACGTCAAGGGCGCGCTGTCGATCAAGAACATGTACGATGCGGAGGCGGTACTGATATTCATCCGTCCCCCGAACATGGACGTGCTGCGCGAGCGGCTCCTCCGGCGGGGCACCGACAGCGAAGAAGTGGTCGAACGGCGCATGCAGCGCGCGGACTGGGAACTCGCCCGCGCCGCCTCCTTCGACTACGAGGTCGTCAACGACGATTTGCAGCGCTCCGTCCCGGAAGTGGCCGGCATCGTCGGTTCGCATTTACGAGGAAGTCAGGAATAATCTTTTCATACAGGAGGACACATGTCACTTCAGCCCCTTGATCTTACGGTCATTGACAGTCACGCGGAAAACATTTACGAGGCGATCGTGGTGCTCTCGAACAGGGCCCGGCAGATCAACGAGGAAATGAAAATCCGTCTCAACCAGGAACTCGAAGCCTTCACCACGCGCGGCGATTCCGAGGAAGAAGTCGAATCCAATCCCGAGCAGACCCGCATCAGCATTGAATTCGAAAAGCTTCCCAAGCCGACGCAGAAAGCGGTCGAGGACCTGATGGACGAGCGCGTCTCCTATCGTTACAAGGAAGATTGAGTCTCGCAGGCGCGCATATCATCCTCGGTGTGACCGGCAGCATCGCGGCATACAAGTCGGCGCTGCTGGTCCGTGAACTCGTCAAGGCCGGTGCGGAAGTCCGCGTGATCATGACGCCCGCCGCATGCGAGTTCATCACGCCCCTGACGCTGGCGACGCTCAGCGGCGCGGACGTGGTGCTCGACGTGTTACCGGCCGATCGCGCAAAAGGCACGTGGCATATCCATCTCGGTGTCTGGGCGGACCTGATGATGATCGCGCCGGCGTCGGCCAATACCATCGCCAGGCTCGCACACGGCTTCGCCGACAACGCGCTGACCTCGCTCGCGCTGGCCGTGCGCTGTCCGCTGCTCATCGCCCCGGCGATGGACACCGACATGTACGTCCACACCGCGACGCAGGAGAATATCGACGTGCTGCGCGGACGCGGCGTGGGGGTGGTCGAACCGGAAAGCGGCGAACTGGCCAGTGGACTCGTCGGACCGGGCCGCCTGCCCGACACACCCGTGCTCCTTGCCGCCGCGGCAGCACAGCTGGAAGCGTCTGCGGCACAGCCGTCTGCGGTACAGGCGTCTGCGGCACAG
>JAVVFP010000242.1:0-5129 GCA_032250495.1 Bacteroidota bacterium
GTTTTCCCCATGAAAAAACGGCGGTCACACTGTGTGACCGCCGTTTTCAGATCTATGCGTCCGTGGCAGTGACGCAGCGTAAGCACGAGTTCTGCTAAGCTTCATCGTCGGATTCCACGGCATCCCGGGCGTCCGCGGCAATGTTGCCGTATTCAGGCGACGGTGTGGTGGCGAGCGGCGAGTATGATGCTTTTTCCATCGGCAGGCTGAGGCGGAAGGTGGCGCCGTTCCTGTTGTCCGGTTCGAGAGTGAGCGTGCCGTTCATGAGGAGAGCCAGGCGTCGTGCGAGTGCCAGGCCGATGCCGAGTCCGGGAGTCCCCTTCAGGTCGGCCTGCACGCTCCCCTTGTGAAACGGTTCGAAGACGCTTTCCTGCTTCTCGGGAGGAATGCCCGGACCGGTATCCGAGACGACGAATTCGACGTGACCGTGTTCCTGGTAGCGCACGATGAACGTGATGTCGCCCTCGGACGCGTGTGCGATGGCGTTGCGGAACAGGTGCTGCAGCACCTGGTTGATCTTGTTCCTGTCGGCGATGAAGCGCTGTTCGGGCTGTGCATGTTCGAGACTGCAGTGCAGGCGGACTCCCTCGTCCTTCCCGCTGCTTTCCAACAGTTCCTCGAGCACACGCGCGTTGTAGGCGAAAACATCTTCCAGGCTGAGAAGCTGCATTTTCAGATTCAGCGCATTTTTCTCTGCGGAGGAAAGCAGGAGCATCTCATCGATGAGATCGAGCAGATGCTTTGCGCTGCTGAAAATTTCTCCCGCACTGTCGCGCACTTTCGGGTCCGGGTTCCTGTTGCGGAGCACGCCGCTGTGCCCGAGAATATGATGCAGGGGTGTACGCAGTTCATGGCTCATCATGGCGAGGAAGGCGGATTTCAAGCGGTCGCTTTCCCGCGCCTGTTCCATTGCCTCCTGCAGGGCGCGTCGTGAATCGACGCTGTAGAAGGCGCCGGCGATGGAGTTCGACACTGCCTCGAGCAGACGAATATCGGTGTCGTCCCAGTGCTTCGCCTTCCGCACCGCGTCGAAGCCCATGAAGCCGTAGAGTTCATCCTCCTTGGCGATGGTGACGACGAGGAGAGAAATGATTCCCTGCGCCTCGAGCACCTCGCGCTCCTTTTCGGCTTCACGGGGCAGATCCCGCTTTACGTCCAGCAGGTGAATGGTTTCACGCCTGCGCATCTTTTCCGTCCACCACCGGTACACCGCCGTCGGGATTTCCTGCAGGTTGTCAATCTGCGCTTCGATACCGTCCGCGCACCACTCGTGCGTGTTTTCCATGATGCTGCCGTTCTCGCGGAAGCGGAAGATGTAGGAGCGGTCCACCCCGGCATGCGTGCCGATGTCCTTCAACGCACGCAACAATTTTGCGTCGAGCGTGTCCATTGTTGCGTCCACGAGATCGCTGGAGATGTCCGCGACCACGCGTTCGATGTCCAGGCGTTGCTGGAGCCGTGCGCGCGAGCGGAGGAATTCGGAGATGGAAAAGGACGTATGGGAAGGTTCGCCGGAGAGCGACATTGACGACCTCGATGACAGCGGTGACAGAGGAAAGTGGCGCAGCCGCGCACTGTTCCGAAATGCGGGACGGCGACATCTGGGACCGCGTTTCGGCGAGCGGAAGACGCTGCCGGACGCGACCGATTCCCGGGACGATTACGATGGAATCAGAGCAAAACTATGAATACGGAAAACATTATCCCAATTAGAGAAAAAATGAGCGAATGGCCGCGGTGTATGGGGGGGAGGCTCGATGGTGCAGAGTGTGGAGTGCGTGCTGCATTGTCTTACAGGCAGCCTGTGCAGCGGGTACTTTCCGGCATGATTTCCAGGCGGCCGAAGGGGATGGGATTGCCACAGCGGGAGCAGAGTCCGAACTGCGCGTGGTCGGCGCGTTGCAGGGCGCGCTCAACGAGTTGCAGGCGGCGGCGGGTATTGCGCAGTAGTTCCTCGTTCACGCTTTTGCTGTTGAGTGCATCCATGCGTGAGAGGCGTCCGATGGAACTGTCGGGTGCGATGGGTTTCACCGCCTCTTCGAGAGAAGTGATATCCGAGCGAAGTTCCTCAAGCTTGGTTGCAAGCAACGAACGCAGGGTTTCGCGTCGTTCGTCGGCCAGTGGTTTCATGCGTCACTCCATCTTGAATTCGGAGGTGTTGTGGAAGGAGATGCTCTTGTAGTTTTCGCGCGCGACGTCGTAGGACCAGCTGCCTTCGGGCAGGTACACCGGGTGCTGATCCTTGTCGTAGGCGATGTTGCGCTGCTGCAGTTGCATGAAGCGCCTGAGCTCTTCCTCGTCCTCCCCGGTGAACCAGAAGGCCTTGTAAATGTTCAGGGGACGGAAGTCGGCGGTCGCGCCGTATTCCTCGCGCAGGCGGAAGAGGATGACTTCGTACTGCAGTTCGCCCACGGTACCGACGATTTTCTCATTGCCCTGCTGGCGGACGAAGAGCTGCGCCACGCCTTCGTCGGTGAGCTGCTGAATACCTTTTTCCAGCTGCTTGCTCTTGAAGGGATCGTGGTTGACAACGAGTTTGAAGCGTTCGGGCGAGAAGCTCGGGATGCCCTTGAACGCCAGGTCCTCGCCCTCGGTGAGCGTGTCGCCGATCTTGAAATTCCCCGTGTCATGCAGTCCGATCACGTCCCCCGGCCAGGCCTCGTCTACCACCGAGCGCTCATTGGCCATGAAGGCCGTCGGGGAAGTGAAGCGCAGGTCCTTGCCCAGGCGCGTGTGGCGGTAGAGCTTCCCGCGTTCGAAGCTGCCGGAGCACACGCGGCAGAAGGCGATGCGCGCGCGGTGATTCGGGTCGAGGTTCGCATGGATTTTGAAGATGAAGCCGGTGAATGCGTCCTCCTGCGGATCGACCACGCGCACGGAGGTTTCACGCGGCAGCGGGGACGGCGCAATGCTGACGAAGGTCTGCAGCAGATCCTTGACCCCGAAATTGTTGAGTGCCGATCCGAAGAACACCGGGGCGAGATAGGCGCCGCGGTAGTGATCGACATCGAAGGGCTCGTACATGGCCTCGATCAGTTCCAGTTCCTCGCGCAGTTTCGCCGCCGCGGCGGCGCCGACCTGCTCGTCGAGCACCGGGGAGGCGACATCCTCTATCATCACGCTGTCCTGCGAAATCTCCGTCTTGCTGGGGGAGAACAGTTCGAGGCGGTGGTGGAAAATGTTGTAGACGCCCTTGAAGTCGCGTCCCATGCCGATCGGCCAGGTGAGGGGACGCGTGTGAATGCCGAGTTCGTTCTCCAGCTCGTCGAGCAGGGCGATGGGTTCGCGGCCCTCGCGGTCGAGCTTGTTGATGAACACCATCACCGGCGTGCTGCGCATGCGGCAGACGTCCATCAGCTTGCGCGTCTGTTCCTCCACGCCCTTGGCGGCGTCGACGACAAGGATGACGCTGTCCACCGCCGTGAGCGTGCGATACGTGTCCTCGGCGAAATCCTTGTGTCCGGGAGTATCGAGAATGGTGATCTTGTAGCCGTCGTACTCGAAGCCCATGACGGAGGTGGCGACGGAGATGCCGCGCTGCTTCTCGATTTCCATGAAATCCGATGTCGCGGTCTTGCGGATCTTGTTGCTTTTTACGGCGCCGGCCGTGTGAATGGCTCCGCCGAAGAGCAGCAGCTTCTCGGTGAGCGTGGTTTTTCCCGCGTCGGGGTGACTGATGATACCGAAGGTGCGGCGCCGTGTAAGTTCTTTTTTCTGCATGGGTGTCCGTTGAAATACAGCACAAACACTCAATCTAGCGGGAAAAATCGGCCAATGCAATGCAGACAGTTTCCCACATTGAATATCTGCCATGCGAGCGCTACCTTGATTTATACAGATTCACTGACAGCGAGGGAATACCCATGCCGCATCTGCGTCCCCACACGACGTCCGAATCAGGGATGGATTACGCCGCCATCCTCATCGATTTCGAGAACATCTACTACTATCTCAAGAACGAGTATGCGGACATCCCGGAGCTGACCGAGTTTTCGCTGGACATGTTTCGTACGCTGGGCGATTATCTCGAGACGGAGATGGATCTGCTGCCCATCGTGCGTTTCGCGTACGGGGATTTCGAGCGCCTGGCCGCGCCGCTGGGTTCGATGTACCTGATGGGCATAGAGATTCGCAACGTACTGGGCGCACAGCATAAGAACGCGGCGGACATGCGTCTGTGCATTGACGCGATGCAGATTCTCTATACGCGACCGGACATCCGTACCTTCGTGTTCGTGGCGGGGGATCGCGACTACATCCCCGTCATTCAGCACATACAGACGCAGGCGCGCACGGTGAAAGTCGTGGCGTTCGAGGGCAACCTGTCCGGTGATCTCCTGCAGAACATCGGTCGGAAGCACTTCATCGATGCCGCGATGCTGCTGGGAACAGAGCGTATGGAAAAGCTGCAGCGCGAGGCGGCCTACGCGCGGGAAGCCGAACGTCTGCGCGAGGAAGCGCGGCAGAGAATACTGGCCGAGAAGGCGAAGGAGGCGGCGGCGCGCTCCGAAAAATCGGAGGCGGAGGTCACTCCGTCGGGCACGCTGCAGTCGCCCGAACACGGAAAACTCGCCGCGACGGCGTCCACGCGCGCCCAGGAAAGCCGCAAGGAAGAACCCGTGACCTTCGAATCCACGATGCCGATAGAGGACGAATCCTCGCGCGTCTGCCTGGAATTCATGCTGCGCGATTACGGCTCCTTCTCGGAAATCTACCTCATCCCTTTTCTCCGCAAGTTCAACGATGTACTGCCCACGCTGGCGGACCATGAGCGCAAGGCCATACTCGGCACGCTCGAGCAGTACGGCGCCATCCGTGTGCTCGTCCGTCGTGGCGAACCCAACGACTATCGTGTCATCATTGTCAACTATAACCATCCCACCGTCCGCGAGCTGAATCCGGGGTGAGGCAGAAGCGACATCTCTTCGTCCGCATTGAATTCCGCGGATGAAGTCGTATTATATCCGCGACGGTCATCGCCTGATCGTGCCGTTTCACCCTGAGAATATTCCCATGTCCGACCCCCGAACCATAGTTTCCCCGCCGCGCTTTTCCGCGCCGCTCATTCTGCTGCTCGCGTTTTTTCTCCTGCCCCTCGTCGTCTCCTGCGACGACGATGCGAACGAACC
>JAVVFP010000243.1:0-5107 GCA_032250495.1 Bacteroidota bacterium
TGGCTGAAACCGATACAAACGGAAAAACGTACTGGAAGAGCTTCGGAGAGCTGGGCAGGGACCCGGCCCTCATGGAGCAGATGCAGAATGAGTTTCCCGCCGATTACGACGTCCCGAACGGCAAGGCCGGTGGAATCACGCGCCGCACCTTCATGGGACTGCTGGCCGCCTCCGCCGCGCTCGCGGCCACGGGTTGCCGCCGTCCGGAGCAGGAAATCGTTCCGTACGTGAAGAAACCCGAATACCTCACACCAGGCGTCGCGAACTTTTTCGCATCCGCGTTTTCACGGCAAAACTTCGCGGCGGGCATCCTGGTCACCTCCCGCGAGGGACGTCCGATAAAGATCGAAGGAAATGACCTCTGCCCGGTCAGCGGGGGCAAGAGCACGCATCTTGCACAGGCCTCGCTGCTCTCGCTCTACGATCCGGACCGCATGCTGCGTCCCACGGTGAACAACAGCGACTCGACACCGCTCAACGCCATGCGACGCATCGCGGATGCCATTCGCGAGGTCACCGCCCAGGGCCGCAAGGTGCGTATCATGGTCGACGAGCACGCCTCGCCTTCCCTGCGCAAACTCTATGACGAGCTCGCGCGTGTTCTTCCCGACACCCGCGTGGTGACCTGGCCGGCGCTCGCCGCTTACGGTGCGGCACAGGCCAACCGCGAGCTGCTCGGCGTCGACGCCGTGATCGTACCCGATCTTTCGAAAGCGAAGGTCATCCTGGGAGTGGACGCGGACTTCCTCGGTTCGGACAACGAGTCGCTCTACCACATCCGGCAGTTCGCTCGCGGACGCAAGCCCGAGCGCGATGACGCGGCGATGAACCGCTACTACGCCGTCGAATCGATGATGACGACATCCGGCTCGAACGCCGATCGGCGTATCCGCATCAAGCCCGGGGAGATCAACGAATTCCTCCGTGCGCTGCTGCACGAAGTCGCCGTGGTCCGCGGACGCGGCGGTCTCGACGCCGCACTGCTCACCGGACTCCGCGACGCAGGCAATGCGCAGTTCACCGAGATCACGGCGATCGCCGACGACCTGCTCGCGCATGCCTCGGTCGTGATGATCGGTCGCCATCTGCCGGCGGAAACGCATGCGCTCGGCCTCATGCTCAACCAGGCGATCGGCGCCATCGGCAGCGACCGCGTCCTCGATCCCCGTCATACGCTGCCGTACAGCAACGACAAGACGGCGGAGATGGAGATGTTGCAGACGGAACTGCGCAGCGGCAAGGTCGGCGTGCTGATTTTCGGCGACGTCAATCCCGCCTACTCCATGCCGGGCGACATGTTTCGCACGCTCACTTCACGCGTGCTGTACCGCTTCTCGCTGTCACAGTACGCGGACGAAACCTCGAAATCCTGTTCGATTTTCATTCCCGTCAACCATTACCTCGAGGCCTGGGGCGATGCCGCCATGTTCGACGGCTCGCAGGCCGTGGCGCAGCCGTTGATCGCGCCGCTCAACCAGGCGCAGCCCTCGCTCGCCGACGCGCTGATGGGCATCGCCCGCGCCTACGATGAGACGTCCTTCTCCGACAGCGCGAATTTCTACGCGTACGTGCGTGCCCGCTGGGAAGCGGAGGTTTTTCCCCGCAGCGGCGCTGCGGCCTTCACCGGATTCTGGACCGACGCCCTGCGCGAAGGCAGCGTCAGGTTCGCGCCGGCCCCGGCCGACGCCGGCTTCCGCCCGGACGCAGCCGCACGCATGCTGCGGAAAAGTGCGGCGGCACCCTCCGCCGGAATGATGCTCGGCGTGCTGCCCAGCCACAGTCTCGACGACGGCCGTTACGCGAATACGGGGTGGCTGATGGAGCTGCCGGACCCGGTCACCAAGACGACATGGGACAACCTGGCCATCATGAGCCGCGCGACCGCCCGGGCGCTCGGTGTGAAACAGGAGGACGTGGTGGAAGTGCGCACCGAGGCCGGAACGACGCGACTGCCGGTGTTCATCCAGCCCGGTGTGGCGGACGATGTGGTCATCACGCACACCGGTTTCGGCCGACAGGAAGGGGGTCGCGTGCTCGCGGACAAGGGAGTGAACGTTTTTCCGCTGCTGCCCGCCGGCACGCACGCGCTCGGCTACCTCCCGGTGCAGGTTACGTCCACCGGGGACCGTTACCCGATCGCAACCACGCAGGATCATCATTCGCTCTCCGGCGACGAGCTGTACGACATCGACCGCAAGGAAATCGTCAAGGAGGGATCGCTCGCCGACTTCATCGCGAATCCCGCCTCGCTGTACAGGCATGACCTGCCCGTCTACGGGGCCGAGGACGCCACCGATCGTCCCATCAGCATCACCACCCCGCACGATTACAGCAAGGGACACCGCTGGGGCATGACCATCGACACCTCCGCCTGTGTTGGCTGCAACGCCTGCGTCGTGGCCTGCGTGTCGGAGAACAACATTCCGATGGTGGGGAAGGAAGAGGTGATGAACGGCCGCGAAATGCACTGGATTCGCATCGACCGGTATTACAGCGGGGACGAGGACAATCCCGACACGACGCTGCAGCCCATGCTCTGCCAGCACTGCGAGAAAGCGCCGTGCGAGAACGTCTGTCCCGTGGCCGCGACCACGCACAGTCCCGAAGGACTCAATGAAATGACCTACAACCGCTGCGTCGGAACCCGGTACTGCTCGAACAACTGCCCGTACAAGGTCCGCCGCTTCAACTACCTGAACTACCACGAAGAGGACCGCGATCCGCTCAGTCTCGTCTTCAACCCGGACGTGACCGTGCGCATGCGCGGCGTGATGGAAAAGTGCACGTTCTGTGTGCAGCGCATCAACACGGCCAAGTACGCGACGAAGAACGAGGGACGCGACATGCTGCGCGACGGGGAAGTGGTCACCGCCTGCCAGCAAGCCTGTCCCGCGGACGCCATCGTGTTCGGCAACACCAACGATGCGGAAAGCGCCGTGTCGAAGAGCCGGCAGAGCGAGCGCGGCTATCACGTGCTGCAGTCGCTCAACATCATTCCGTCCATCACCTACAAGGCGAAGATCCGCAACACGAACGGAGGAGCTGCATGAAGACTGTGACGGACAGGCATCGTCAGGACAGCTGGGATATCGAGGGCGGCGGCACGCTGGCCGTCAGTCCCGAAGAAATCCGCGAACCGCTGTTCGAGGGCAAGCCCGGATTGCGCGACGTCACCGAAACCGTTTCCGGGGTCGTCGAAGGCAAGCCCACGAAGCTCTGGTATGCCACGATCACGCTCACCAGCGGACTCGCCGCCTGGGGCATTCTGACCATTCTCTACACCGTGGTTACCGGTATAGGCGTCTGGGGCAACAATCAGCCCGTCGGCTGGGCCTGGGACATCACGAACTTCGTGTTCTGGATCGGTATCGGTCACGCCGGTACGCTGATCTCGGCCATTCTCTTCCTCTTCCGCCAGAAATGGCGTACGGCCATCAACCGCGCCGCGGAGGCCATGACGATTTTCGCCGTCATCTGCGCCCTGATCTTCCCGATCATTCACACCGGTCGTCCGTGGGTCGCCGTGTACTGGCTGCTGCCGCTGCCGAACCAGATGGAGATGTGGGTGAACTTTCGCTCGCCGCTGCTCTGGGACGTGTTCGCGGTCTCCACGTACTTCACCGTTTCCGCGCTGTTCTGGTATGTCGGCCTGGTGCCGGACATGGCCACGCTGCGCAACCGTGCGAAGAACATATTCGTCAAGCATATCTGGACCTTCCTCAGCCTGGGCTGGACCGGCGCCAACCGCCACTGGCACCGCTACGAGAAGGCCTATCTCATCCTCGCCGGCATCTCCACACCGCTGGTGCTGTCGGTGCACACCATCGTGTCCTTCGACTTCGCGGTGTCCGTCATCCCCGGCTGGCATACCACGATCTTCCCGCCGTATTTCGTCGCGGGCGCCATCTTCTCCGGTTTCGGCATGGTGCTCACGCTGATGATACTCGCGCGCAAGCTGCTCAACCTCGAACAGTTCATCACGCGCAAGCACATCGAGAACATGAACAAGGTGCTCATGGCCACGGGACTCATGGTGGGCTACGCCTACGGCATGGAGTTTTTCATCGCCTGGTACAGCGGCAATCCCTACGAACGCTTCGTCTTCATCAACCGCGCCTTCGGTCCCTACAGCTGGGCGTACTGGACGATGGTGACCTGCAACGTGTTCATCCCGCAGCTGTTCTGGTTCAGGAACATCAGGCGCAATCTCATCATCACCTGGGTGATTTCGATTTTCGTGAACATCGGCATGTGGTTCGAACGCTTCGTGATCATCGCCACCTCGCTGCACCGGGACTTCCTCCCCTCCAGCTGGGGCTACTTCATTCCCACCTGGGTGGACGTCTCGATTTTCGCGGGCACCGTCGGACTCTTCCTGACGCTGTTCCTGCTTTTCGCCAAGTACATTCCCGTCCTGGCGATCTCTGAAATCAAGGGCATACTGCCCGGTTCGCAACCGTCCCACACGCATCATTGAGAGGAGAGCGACACATGAAAAAGACCGCCGGTGTGACCGGACTCTTTCACGATCCCGATCAGGTGCTGAAGGCCGCCGCCGAAATCCGCCGCGCGGGATACCGGAAATTCGACTTCCATACGCCGTATCCCCTGCACGGACTCGACGACGCCATGGGGGTCAGGCGCACCGTGCTGCCATGGATTTCCCTCGCTGCCGGCATCGTGGGCGCCGCCGTCGCGACGCATCTGCAGTGGTGGACGGGCGCGGTGGACTATCCCCTGGTGATTGGCGGTAAACCGTTTTTTGCCTTCGAACCCTCCATTCCCATCATTTTCGAGCTGACGGTACTGTTCTCCGCCATCGCGACCGTCGTCGGCATGTTTGCGCTCAATGGACTGCCGCGCTGGTTCTCGAAATGGCAGGACGATGCGCACTTCGTCCGCAGCATGGACGACGCCTTCGTGGTGACCGTGGACGCGGACGACACGCTTTACGATGCGGGGAAAACCCGCAGCCTGCTCGAATCCCTCGGAGCTGAACAAGTACGCGAAGTGGAATATGAAGATAAATAACCGACGCATCCCGATCACACTCATCCTCGTCGTCGCCGTCGTCGTGGTGGTGCTTTTCTCGCTCTGGGCGGGAAAC
>JAVVFP010000244.1:0-5092 GCA_032250495.1 Bacteroidota bacterium
GACGGAGATGGATTATTCGAACGTCAATGGTGACACGCGGAACAGTGCGTCGGCCCCTTCGGGATGGCCGTGCTGAGCAGCGCGGGATCCACATCCAATCCACTGATTGCCCGTGTGGGGACCACGTACTCATCCGGCGCGCGATGGCAGTCGAGGCACCAGCCCATGGTCAGCGGTTCTTTCTGCACGATCACGCCCTGCTTCTCCACTTCGCCGTGGCAGGACGCGCAGTCGATTCCCGCGTTGACGTGGCGGCTGTGGTTGAAAAATGCGTACTCGGGCAGTCGATGGATGCGTACCCAGGGAATGGCGGTGCCGCTTTCGTAGCTCGACCGTACGAGCTCGAGCTTCGGACTGTCGCGCTTGACCGAGATGTGGCAGTTCATGCAGGTCTGCGTCGTCGGCACGGTGGAATGCGCGGAGCTTTCCACGCTGGTGTGGCAGTACACGCAGCTGATTTCCAGCTCCCCGGCATGAAGCCGGTGGTCGAAGGGCACCGGCTGCTGGGGACGGTAGCCGACGTCCATGACGCTGGGATGACGGAGATAGTAGAAGGACACCGCGCCCACGGCGATAAGGACGACGAGGCTGACGATGACGCGTTTGATCTGTTTGTCGAGTTGCGCAGTAAACATGGTCACAGTTATCCGTTGTAGTGCATTGCTTCAGCCGTGGTGTCCACGGACTGCCGGCGTCGCTGCGCGAGCCACAGCCGCAGGACAAAGCCGCCGATGACGAGAAAGGGCATGATCATCATGAAAATGATACTGGTGTTGAATCCCGATGCGACCGGCGACTGGCCGCCGTCACCCATGTAGGCTTCCTTGCAGTTGGGACAGGCCTCCGCCAGCCCGGGCATGAGCAGGAGTGTGCCCAGTACGAGTGTGGGGATAATGACGAATCGATTCATATCGTTCAGACGTAGATTCATATCGTTCAGGCGTAAAAATGATACAGCATCAGGTAGACGAGCACACCGGTCACGGAAGTGTACAGCCAGATCGGGAGCGTCCATCGCGCGACACGGCGATGCCGCTCGACCTTCATCTTGAGGCCGCGGAACAGCGTGATGATGGCCAGGGGCGGTACGGCGACGGCGAGCAGGGAGTGCGAAATCAGTATCGCGAAGTACACGATGCGCGCCGCTCCCTCGCCCTGGAAACGCGTCACCATTTCCACGCTGAAATGGTAAGTCAGGTAGCCCGCGAGAAATACGGTCGACGTCGCGAAGGCCGCGATCATCATGGCGCGGTGCTGCGGAATTTTTTTCTGCCGGATGAACATGAAACCGATCAGGAGAAATACCGCCGACAGCGTGTTCAGCAGGGCGTTGACCGTCGGGAGATCGCTGACGCTCATGCGTCCCTCCCGAGCAGGAAGTCGAGTGCTGCGCGCAGTTCGTCGACTTTCGTGTCATCCATTCCGTCATAGTACCCGCGGATGATCCCGTTGCGGTCGACGAGTGCGAATCGCGTACTGTGCATGGCCGGTACCGAGGCGTCGCCCATCATGAAGCCGCGCGAGGCCAGGTCCGCGACAACGCTTTTCTCGTTGCGCAGCATGTACCAGCGTCCCTGCACCGCGTTGTATCGCTCGGCATAGCGCGTGAGGCGTTTGAGATCGTCGCGTTCGGGATCGACGGAAAAACCGACGATGCGGAAGTCCGCAGCGTCCGCGTATTCGGCCTGGAGAACGTTGGCTTTCGAGTTCATCACCGGACAGGGCCCGCCGCAGGAGGTGAAAAAGAAGTACGCGATGTACACTTTCCCTTCGAGGTCTTCCGCCGTGAGCGAAGAGCCGTTGTAATTGGTGAATTTGAATTCAGGAACGTGCTTGATCTCGGGCAGTTCCGTGACGCGGTTCCGCGTCTCCTCCGACTGGCACGCGGTCAGCAGTAGCAGCGCCACGAGCGGGACGATGTGATGTCGTTTCATTCCTTTCATTTCTGTTCAACCATTCGTAGTGAGATAAATGTCAGCAGGAACAGCAGTCCCGCGGTCACACCGATTGACAACGCCTCGGACGGCGCGGAGGGCACCTGCACGCCGCTTCCGATGAAAAAGCTCTGCTGGAACAGCGATGTCACGTAATAGAGCGGGTTGAGCTGCATGACCACCCGCATCCATCCTGCGGCGCCTTCGAGAGGAAAGAACGCACCCGAAAGCATCCACAACGGGAGCAGCAGAAGGTTCATCACCGCGTGAAATCCCTGTGTGGACTCCATGCGCCACGCCATGATGAAGCCCAACGCAGTGAGAAGCATGCCGGCCGCGGTAAGCAGCAGCATGCTCAGCAGGAAGCCGGGAAGCGTGAGGGAAACGCCGGAGAACGGGAGCAGCACCATGAATATGAGGGCCTGCGCGAGCGCGATCGTCGTGCCGGCCAGCATCTTGCTCAGCACGATGGCGGCCCGGGGAGCCGGCGAGGTCAGCACGCCCTGCAGGAAGCCGGAGCGGCGATCTTCGATCACCGAGATCGTAGAGAAAATGGCCGCGAACAGCGCAATCAGCAGGATGACGCCCGGGAAGAGCCAGGTGCCGTAGTCCGTCCCCGCCGCCTGCATACTGTGCCGGAACCCTGCGGCGAGGAAAATCCATATCACGAAGGGCTGTCCCACCGCGCCGATGACGCGGCTGCGCTGGCGGAGAAAGTGCCGGAGATCGCGCTGCCAGAGTCCGTAGGTGGGTAACACGAACGCTGTCATGCCGCCCTCCTTCCATCATCCCGCGCCTGCAGTCCGTGGCCGGTCCGTGCAATGAAGTAATCCTCGAGCGATGGACGGCGCACATGCATGTCCTCGATGCGCGGATCCCGCTCATCGAGTACGGCGAGCACTTCTTTCAGCGTGGTGTTTTTCAGCAGCAGCGCACGGTCATGCAGCCGAAGCGTTGCAATGTCCGCGGCGGAAATCGCATGGTCGAGCGCAGAGAGCTCGCTTCCGCTGATTTCCACCACCGTCGCCCCGAATTCCCCGAGCAGGCGCGCTGGTGCGTCGTCGGCAACCACGCTGCCTTCCTCGAGCAGCACCACGCGGTCACAGAGTCCCGCCACGGCGAGTTCATGGGTTATCAGCAGGGTGGTCAGTCCCCGCATGGCAGTGATGTCCTGAAGGACACGGAAGAAGGTGTCGCGAACGGTGACGTCCAGTCCGGTGAACGGTTCGTCGAGAACGAGCAGTGCGGGTTCGGGCAGAAGCGCCTTGGCCAGTTCCACCCGGCGACGGTATCCACCGGACAGCGTGGCGATGCGGCGGTCCAGCATTTCGCCGAGACCGAGCGCATCGATCAGATCGGTCGGGAGTCCGTCGCGGCGCAGCGTCCTTCCATAAAGCATGGCGTGGGTGCGCATGTTCTCGAACACCGTCAACTGTTCGTCAAGTGCGGGGGACTGGAAGACGACGCCGAGACGCGCGGCACGGACGGAATCCCCGTTCATGCGGACGCTGCCCTGCTGAAGGGACAGTGTTCCGGTGATGAGGCGGAAGAGCGTGGACTTCCCGCTGCCGTTCGGACCGACCAGCGCGGTGATCGCAGCGGACTGCGCGGACAGCGTCACGCCGCGCAGGGCATGGACGGCATCCGTGCGGCGGGCGGAATAGGTATGCGCTATGTCAGTCAGTGTCAGCATGCAGTCGTTCAGAGTCCGAGTACCGTGAGTGCGAGCACGAGGGTGAGAAAGAAGAATGCCGGTACGTAGACAAAGTACCGGAGGCGCCGGTTGTCGAATTTCAGGTGCATGAAAATCCAGATCACCAGGGCCGCCTTGGCCACGGCGATCAGCACGCCGACGACGATGTTGAGCACGTCGCCGAAATGTATGGTCGTCACGGCCACGGTGAGAGCCGTGAGGAGCATCAGGACGAGGAAGACCTTGAAATAGGACCTCTGTATTTGTTCAAAGCTTTCGCCGGAAGCCATGGGGGTCTCCTTTCGGTGCTAGAAAATCAGGTACAGCGTCGGGAAAAGGAAAATCCAGACGAGATCCACGAAGTGCCAGTAAAGGCCGAGCGTTTCCACGCGGTGATGCATCTCGCGGGGATAACCCTTCAGCAGCGACTTCCCGAGCATCCAGGCCATGGGTATCATGCCGCCGATCACGTGCAGACCGTGGAAGCCGGTCATCGTGAAATACGTGGCGTAGAACGTGTTCGTCCACGGGTAAATGTCATGACTGAATTTCGTGGCGTACTCGTAGCTCTTGATGCCGAGAAAGGCGAACGCGCAGAGCAGCGTCAGCGTCAGGAAGAGGCGGAACCTGGCTTCATTCCCCTTTTCGAGCGCGAGATGCGCGAGCGCCATGGTCAGGCTCGAGGAGATCAGCACGGCCGTGTTGATCGTGGCCACCACCTTGTCGAGCTCGTGCGCGCTTGCGGTGAATACCTCGATGTTGAGATTGCGCAGTACGATGAACGCACCGAAGAAACCGGTGAAAAACATGATTTCGGATGCGAGGAAAATCCACATCCCCAGCTTCCCGTGATAGATGCCGGTGTTGAAACGTGAATGTGTTGCGGCGACTGTGGACATGGGTCAGGCCTTGTCGATAAACATCAGGGTGATCAGTGCGAGCAGGTAGAAATACGACGAGAGCAGCACGGTACGCGCGTTTCCGTTGCTGCGCTCGATGAAGAAACGCATGCCGGCCACGAGGAACGCCGTCCCGAGCAGCACGGCGCCGATGAAGTAGATGACGCCCGTGTCGCCGAGTACCGTGGGCAGCAGGCTGAAGAGCAGCAGCATCAGCGTATACACGATGATATGCCGCGCGACGACCATGCCGCTGCCGTCGAGCACGGTCAGCATCGGGAATCCGCCGCGTTCATAATCCTTGCGGTACATCCACGCGAGGGAGAGGAAATGCGGCATCTGCCAGAGAAAGAGTATCATGAACATCGCCAGCGCTTCCGGTCCGATATTGCCGGAGACCGTCGCGTACCCTCCGAGCGGCGGCAGCGCACCGGGAATGCCGCCCACGAGTGTCGCCAGCTGCGTGTGGCGTTTCATGGGCGTGTACACGGCGAGATAAAGGAAGGCGGTCAGTCCTGCGAGCATCGCGGTCAGCGGCTGTGCGGCGAACAGCAGCGCGATACCGC
>JAVVFP010000245.1:0-5087 GCA_032250495.1 Bacteroidota bacterium
CAGCATCGCGGCGATTTGGGTACGCGCTTCGATCATGACGTGATCGGCAGCATCGGCGACGTCACCGAATGGCACGACGTCCCCGTATTCCTGCTCTTCCTTGCGCGTAACAGTTACAAGGCCGACAACCCGTCGACCAAACTGCTCTCCCTGCCGCCGCTGCCATTCGAGCGGGAACTGGCCAGCGGCATCGCCTCCTCGCATGACGGTGGCTTGTCCCCCGGCAGCATGGATTCGTGGCTACTGCCGAATACGGTCTTCGCCGTCCATCTCCTCTATGCGATGGGGCATACCGTGAGCGGAGAGAGTGACATGCGTGACGAGTACGCGCATGCCTGGGGATTTTACAAGGTGTTGATCTACAACCACGTCGCCACGGAACTGATCAAAAACACGGTGAGCCGTCAGCGGCCGGACGACTCCGATGCCAAGAGTTTTTTCAGCGGACATACGTCCTCGGCGTTCGTGGCGAGTGCATTTCTCTATCGCGAGACAGCGGATGCGCTCGACGACTGGGATGCGCTGCACGACAGACCGCTGCTCAGGACAGGACTCAAGTACGCGAGTTTCGGCGTGCTGTACGGGTGGGCCGCCTTTGTCGGATACAGCCGTATCGCAGACAACAAGCACTATATCACCGATGTGCTCGTGGGCGCCACGGTGGGGACACTGATCGGCAATCTGCTCTACGGGCAGTATTTTTCCCGGGGGGACGGCACGGATCTCCCGGACATTGGTATCGGCATGGTCGACACCCAGCCTGCAGTGTCCCTTTCACTGACCTTCTGATCCGCAGCTCCCTGCGCTGATTACCGCCATGTCCGCACGCTCTTCATATGAAGCAGCGCCCCACCGACACGATCCACGAAATTCCCATCTTCACCCGGACACACATCCAAATCCCAGGAGGCGGTCATGCCGTCCTCCGGCAGAACACCTTCCGTGGACCATTCCCGTATTTCTTCGTCGGTGAGCAGGCGATGCCAGAAGTGCAATCCGGCAAAACTTCGCTCATGGCTCAATGCCGGGTAGAAATAATTGTGAAAACTTGTGTTGAGCTGATTCTGCTTGTCGAACTGGAAGCCGAGCAGGAAGCCTTCGAATTTCTCATGCCAGTCTTGTGGTCCCTCGGTGCAGGTTCGTGACGTATCGACAGTCACGCCGTCGATGGACAGGTACAGCTCACCCGTGGCGGTCACCCGAATAACGGCATCATGCCATCCTTCTTCGATCTCGACATGGTTCCGTCCCACGCGCGTATAGGTGTACATCTCTTCTATTGATATCCAGCCCTCATCCCTTTTCGCGTAATAAAAATGAATTGCGGGCAGCGCGGTCTGCAGAAAACGCAGGGCAATGCTGGCGTCGCCGTATCTCGGGAGTACCGGACGCATACAGGCGAGATAGCGGCCTGCACGCAGCGCGATTCCACTGCGTACACCATCGCTCTGGAGCACGGGAGTGCAGTCCTCGGGCATCCGCCACCCAGGCAGATCCGAGCGCACGAGCGTGGGACGATGGAAAAGTTCTCCGCTGTGCGCACGCTGGTTCGCATTGAAGACGATGGACTCGACGGCATTGTCCATGGTCCAGTACCCGGCAAGCCTCTCCGTGCTTGCGGGAAGCGAGTGGTGCATGTGCGCACGGATATCATTGATGCCACGAAATTCATGCCAGAGCCTTACCTCGTCGATCTCCCCCTCGAAATGCATATCGGGTGTTTTTCCGAGCTTGCGCGCACCGATGGTCACATCGGGCTGGGCGATTCCCTCCATGAGAAAATCCGTCACGTAATCTTCTATCACCACACCGTTGAGAGCAAGCATGATCCGCTTTTTCGGCAGTGAGACGGCGAGCGCGATATGATTCCACGTGCCTGCCCGGAGGCGATGCCGGGCGGACAGTTCAGGGAAGCGGATTTCCGATCCAATCTTGTAATACACGCGATGCAGGGAATCCATCCCGAGGATGAGATCTTCAACCCTGGCATCTCCCTGTCCGGCGAAGCCGTTGTAGAGAAGGATGAAATTTCTGTGCTGCTGTGCGGGACGGAACCAGCATTCGAAGGTCAGTTCCCGCCTTGCCGTCGATGTGACATCGAACGCGGTGCTGCGCCTTCCGAAGCGAAGCATGTCATCCACACCGTCGAGACGGAGCGCATAGCCAGCGGATCGCGGTGGACCGGCGGCGCCGCTCAGATCGAGGGAATACAGGGTGGCCCCGTTCCCCTGGTCCCTGAGCACAAGACGCGCGCGTTTCTCAGCCGCGGCCGAAAGAGGCGCAAACATGACGGATAACGCGACATTGGCCGCGGAAGGGACGTGCAGGACTTCATCACCGCTGTTGACGTACCAGTCGAGGGAATCCGGCCCTTCGATGGACAGCCTCACCCCGCTTGTCGTCGGCGTCATATTCCAGAGGAACAATGTGCGAGTGAAGCCGTCGCCGACCTCGAGATCTCCAAAGGGGATGAGGGGGGCCTTTAATTCGTCTCCGTCACGGAAGCACCAGGTCTGCTCGGCATTCGGATTGTAGACGATGGCATCCCCGGTGACTTTGAGTCCTCTCACCAGCTCGAGGTTCGGGTAATCATAGAATGCGTGATAGAGCAGGTAGCCCCCGCCGCCCAGGAGGATGATCGTGATGACACTGACGAAAAAGACCGAACTGCGCGTGATCGTTTCTCGCACGCGCTCGAGTCCGCCGCGCGTGCGCACGCGAAATACACCGCTGACTTCGGGAAGATCCTGAACGCGGGAGACACCGATGGTTTCGAGCATCCGGTTTGGATACTCGCGCTGCAGCATCTGTACGGCGAACAGGGCGGCCTCGCGATGCGCGGAGGGAATGACGATTTTCTCGAGCGGGGAATGGAAGGCGAGCCGGAGCTTCGCTTCCAGGCTGTCCCAGGTACCGGGCAGCAATGTCCCGTCTTCTTCGAGGCTGCCGGTACATGCCACGGTCGGCGCGAGCTTCCAGCGCTCCGGGAGGTTGAGCCGCTGCGTCCGTTCTGCGAGCAGACCGGCGATGACTGCGAGTCCGAGCGAGCCCCCGATCACCTGCGCGCTGCTCTCGTGCACCGAATACACATAGCGCGCATCCCCGCTGCCAGTACCGAAACGATCCCGTATGATGCTGCTGGACAGTTTCTCGGCACGATGAATCTGCTCTATGGTATCATGTCCCGAATCCCCGATGAGGTTGCTCAGATGCCCGTCACCACGCGTACCGGTCTGGGAAACGACATCCATCAGCAGCACCCGGCCTGCGGAGTACTTCCCGTATCCCTCGTCCTCGAGGAGAATCACGGAAACGGCGTCCGTGCGGTCGCGGAATTCCCGCCAGGTGCGTACAGCGCGTTCGAACGGTGCAAGCTGTGCGTGCGGGCGGGAGCGGAGGATCTCCACGTACGCGGTGAAGAGTCCGAAACCTGTCGTGGACGCCCCGAAAATGCGTGTCCACTCATTCGTGGTGAGCGGTGCATCGAGGACGCCGTGCCGGAGAAGAAATGCGTGCAGTTCCCGAAGACTCGAGACGAAGGCATGCGACAGAATCACCTGCTCGATCGCCTGTTGCAGGGCATTCTCCAGACCAGGAAGCCGTCCGCCCCATTTCTGCCCATGAATGAGCGTGAGAAAATCGTAGGCATCCACCCAGACGTCCGGCGGAAAACTCCGAATATACGGCGCACGTACCAGTTCGATGAACACCGGCGCCAGGAAGCCGATATAACTGCCCATCCAGCTCGCCGGGATTTCTCGTGTATGGGAATGAAATTCCGTGATCAGAAGGAAGCGCTTCTGCGGGGAGGAGGTTTGCCACAGGCTGCGCTCAAGCGCCCGGGCGGCGGCGTCGAGTTCTGCGGGTGTACGGATGTACCCGGAAAAAATTTTCCCCACTAGCGCCTCACACCCGGATGGCGACGGGGGCGCCGTGGCAGACGGAAATGGAGATGAAATCCGGTGTGCCTCATTCCTTAACCAGTATCACCTTCATGGGCTCGATATTGATGGTCGCGGAACCGATTTCGAACACACCGTTTCGATCCGGCTGAAACACCTCATCGAGGCCGTCGAATTTGATGCGTAATTCTTCCCGGTTGCGTTCGGTAATGAAGAAACCGGTAAGAATTCCCCTCTGAAGGTCCTCGATCACGCGCAGTATCATCGAGTTGTTGTCAAAATACCACGTCCGCCGAAGCCGGAACATGGGCGTGACAGATTGGGTGGTCTGTGCGGCAAGCCGGTACTGGCTCTGCCTGAATGCCGACGGTCCTTCCGCCTGCTGAATGCTGTCTTCCTCCCTGCGAACCGTATCCGGTGAGAACGCGAGAAATTCCACCGCAAGCTGATATTGTTCCCTGCAGAAAGAACAGGCATCGAGATGCGTTGACTGCTCTCCCTTGCGGGCCAGGGATAGCAGGTCCTTCATTCCAAGATGTTTCATAACTACCTGCTCCGATGCGGATGCAAAAAGAACATACTCACTATATACTACCTCAGGTTACTGCTGGGTGGACAAAAAAAAAATAAAAAAAGTCATCCGTCAGCGCAGCAGTGCGCTGTCCCTGCCCAGGCGCTGATAGGCCTCGTCAAGGACGTGCTGAAGGATGTACTCGAACCTCCTTCTGTAGCTGAGCCGAAATCGCTCGTGCGTCAACCCGGGCATGCAGCGCCGCAGGTAGGAGTATGGTCCGGACGTCTCCTCCTCGCTCATCAGGTCTTTGAAGTACATCTGTATGGCTGCGACAAAGCAGTCGACTTCCTTTTTCGAGAGACGCTCTTTCTTGATATAGACCTCTTCGATCCAGGGAAGCGTGTTGTCGAGTGCCTGAAGAAGTATGCGGCCGAGTACCGATGTGTCGTGACCTGCGACAGGATCCGAATGCGACAAAGCCAGAAATGAATAGTCCATTCCGAGTGCCTCACGGGTGAGCTGGAGGATGTCGCCTTCGAGCAGTGTGGGACGATAATCCTCCTGCCGGTGCAGCACCCCGAGCATGGAACGGAACACATCAACGACCGGCGTCGTGCTTTCGTAGCCGCCGAAGTGAAGCTGCTGCCGCAGAAGCTCGAACGGCATCGCGG
>JAVVFP010000246.1:0-5076 GCA_032250495.1 Bacteroidota bacterium
CAGGGTGTTCTGCTCGGTGACCGGGATGTCCGTCACGGAGATGATGTCCTGCGCATGTGCGATCAGTACGCGCTCCATCTCCTTGACAGGGAAAAAGGCGAAGGCGGTGATCACGAGCGCGAGCGCGAGGGCGAGGGAAATCTCGAAGTAACGCCGTGTTTTTGCCTTGGTATCGGCCCGGGGTGTTTTGTGCAGTGCCATATCGTGGTCCTCCTTCCTGGTATTCGAAGATGACGTGCATCCCGAATGGTGAGTCCCTGCAGGGAGGGGCGTACGAACGAAAGCCGGTCCCTGTGCGGCCGGCCGCATCGTTCGCTGGAAAATTCTATCGCCGTCCCGCGGAAAACCACGGACGGATTCGGGATGTCTAGTTGAGGCGGAAGCGGACGGGGACCGAGACCTTCACGTTGACGGCCTTGCCGCGCTGCATGCCCGGATTGAACGTCACCTTCTTGACGGCTTCCATCGCTGCTTCGTCACAGCCGCCGCCGATGCCGCGCAGGACGTCGGTGCCGGTGACTTTGCCGTTCTTGTTCACGTAGGCGAGGACGATGACCGTTCCTTCGACACCGGCGCGAATCGCGAGATCCGGGTACACCAGGTGGTTCTTGACGGCCTCGAGTCCGCCGACAATCGTCGGGGGATCCTCCACGACCTCGAAGTAAATTTCCTCTTCCTCCTGCTTTTTCGGTGCGGGAGGCGCCGACGGCGCTTCCATCACGGCATCCATATTGATCTCGGAACTGATGTCGATGTCGTCGATGGCATCGGCGTTTGGTGCTTCAATGGGAATGGGGGGACGCGGCGGGGGCGGGGGACGGTTTTCCTGACGCGTATTCTCGATGTCTTCGACTTTCACGACCTCGTCGCTGGCTTCGATCGCCACGGCCTCGCGCTCGATATCCGGGAAGAACGCGAATGCGGCGGTCACCAGGAGAAGGGCGATCACGAGCGAAATCTCGAAATACCTCCGCGCTTTTGCCTTGACGTCCGCTTGAGGGGTTTTTTCGACTGCCATCGTGTAATCCTGCTCTTATCGTAAATGAAATGTTCGCAGTACCAGGTACAGCAATATACCTCTGCGCTGTAGTATTGTCAACTCACTTCCTACGCCGATGCCCGCGGAAAATGTTCCCGAATGCCTGAATTTCCGGCATAATGCAATTTTCACTCGTCGGATATTGTGTTTCCCTGCATGGCTTCGTATATTTGTGATCTCGCCTGGATGGCGGAATAGGCAGACGCGCTACATTCAGGATGTAGTATCCGAAAGGGTGTGCAGGTTCGACTCCTGTTCCAGGCACGAGAAAAAATCCCGGCTCCGTTGAGCCGGGATTTTTGCGTATGTCCCGCCCTGCGGGACGCGGGGATCCCGCTGGCGCGGGACGCGGGGATCCCGCTGGCGCGGGACGCGAGGGCCCCGCTGCGCGGGGCGCCTGCGAATGCCACGCTGGGAGTTGATGGGCGCAGGGTAACTTCTGGCGGTCTCGGGGTTTACTTTGAGAGGACACAACTATGAGCGAGGCGATGCGCAAGGGATATCTATTCTATGCCTTTTTGGGGACACTGCTGTTTCTAAGCATCGCAGCGACAGCGCAGCCCAACCTCACCTTCAAACGCATCACCGTCAACTGGCCGACCATAGAAGTTTACTTCGCGGTGGGCTGCGAGGGGGCGCCGGCCTACCACATGGCGAAACAGGACTTCCGCATATGGGAGAACGGGGAGGAAGTCAAGGACTTCACGCTCTGGTGCCCGGATCCGTCGATTCGCTGCGCGCTGTCGATTGCCTTCGTGGCGGACGTCAGCGGCAGCATGCGGGGCGATGCGCTGGAGGAGGCGAAAAGGAATATCCGCTATTTCATCGACCTGATGGACGGCGTGCTCGACGAGGCGGCCATGGTCACCACGGGCAGCGAAACGCACGTGACACAGCAGATGACGGCGATCAAGCCTCTCCTGTACTGGGCGAAGGACAGCCTGCGTGCCGCGGGCGCCTCGCGGCTGTACGATGGTATGTACGAAGGAATACTCACGCTCATCAACAGTGGCGTCAACCAGTGCCGCGCGGTGCTCGTGTTCAGCGACGGAATCGACGCCGGTTCGGAAAAGCAGCCGTCGGAAATCATTTCCTTTGCCAACCGCAACCGCATTCGCGTTTTCACCATCGGCACCGGCTACACGACGCAGAGCAGCGAGCTCGAAATGATCGCGCTGCTTACCGGGGGACGCTACTACCAGAACCCCAATGCGGGACAGATGGCGGCGATATACCACGAGATCAATACGATACTCTTCCAGGGCTTCCAGGAATGCGTGATGACGTACGAGCGGGACTGTGCCGACGGCAGTCTGCGCACGGTGCAGGTGGCGCTCGAGGACTTCTGCGGCGGGAATGGCGAGCGCAGCAGGACGTACCGCGCGCCGCTGGATTCGACGACCTTTCACGCGCAGACGCTGCGCCTCGGCGACGTTGTGTCCACTCCCGGATCCGTGGTCACCGTCCCCCTGCTCACGGACGTCATCCACGGCGGCATGCTGCAGCCCTTCACGATGACGCTACGCGGTGGTGCGGAACGCCGACCGATCGCAGACCTGCGCATTCCGCCCGGCAGTCCCCTGCAGGGCGCCGACCTGCGGGTCCGCCGCTTCACCGACAGCCTGTGGCTGGAACTGCGCGAGACCGTGCCGGTGCAGGCAGCGGATACGCTGATCGAATGCGTTTTCAGCATCGCGGGCATACACGACAGCGCCCATTTTCCGCTGCATGCCGGCACCGAAGATGTTCTTACCTGCGTTACGACAGAAGTACTACCCGGCGGCTACCGCGTCGTGCCGCGCCTGCTGCCGCTGATCGAACCGGGCGGGGAAGTGCTGGCCTGTGCAGGCGAAGCGGTCGCGCTCACGGCGAACGAGGGCTTCGCTGCTTACCACTGGTCCACCGGCGAGAGCAGCCGAAGCATCGTTGTCACGGATGCGGGCGCGGTGTACGTGGACGTCATCGACGCGCGCGGGGACACGCTGCGTTCCGCGGTGACGGAGGTGCGCTTTCGTCCCGCACGCAATGTGAGGATAGAAGCGGACGGTCCGCTGCGCGTCTGCAATCCGAACGAAGTGCGACTGCATGTCGCAGGGGAGGTCGGCGGCGGGACGGTGTACTGGAACGGAAACTCCTGGCCGGTAGACACCTACAGGGCCGCGGCGAGCGGAACGTATTGGGCCGAGGTGGTGGACAGCAGCGGCTGCAGGCATGCGACGGACACCGTGCGCGTCGAAGTGGTTGCGCCCCCGGTGCATCTGAACGTCTCAGACGAGGAATGGCTGTGCGTCGGCGCGGAACACACACTGCAGGTGATTGAAGAATACCCACGCTACGAATGGTCCACCGGCGACAGCACGCAGTCCATCACCGTCACGGGCGGTGACGACGGACCCTGGGTTCACGTTACGGCATGGGACAGCGCGGGCTGCATGAGCTTCCGCCGCAGCGTGCGCCTGCGCACGTACCGGGAGCCGGTGCTGCGCATACTCCCGGAGACGCAGCCGGTGCTGTGCGACAGCGCCGCGGTGGATCTCACCGCCTCGGGCGACTTTGTCACCTATTTGTGGTCCACCGGCGACACGACGCGGACGACGACCGTGCGCACGCCGGGGACATACACACTGCGCGCCGTCAATGCCGACGGCTGCGTGGCGCGCGACAGCGTGCGCGTGCATGACGCCGCCGCGATCCCGCCGCCGACGATATACGCGCCGCAGGGGACCTCGCTCTGCGGGGGCGAAAACCTGCCGCTCGACGGCGGCGCGGGTTACGTGGCCTGGCGCTGGTCCACCGGTGACAGCACGCGCGTGATCACTGTGGGTGATACCGGGACGTACTTCGTCGACGTCACTTCCTACGGCGGCTGTGTGCGCCGCTCCGAAACGATCACGGTAACGGGGGAAACCGGACCGCCGCCTGTTATCAGTATCGAAGGGGATACGTGGCTCTGTCCGGGCGACACCGTGCGGCTTACGGCGCCGGCGGGACAGGATTTCTACTACTGGAGCAACGGACTCAACGCTCCAGCGATCACCGTTTCCCAGCCGGGAGTTTACGCCGTGACCTATGTCAGTCCGGGCGGCTGCGAGAACACCACAGGCGCGGTGCATGTCCGTCTGCACGAGGAAATTCCGCCGGAAATCACGCGCATGGGCGACATGCTTTCCACCACGCCGAAAGCCGTGGCGTATCAGTGGTTCCGCGAGGACGCCCGCATGCCGGGTGAAACCTCGTCCGCGCTGCAGCTGCCCGGAACGGGACGCTACGCGGTGGAAATCGTCGACAGCTGCGGGAGAACGCTGCGCTCTGAGGACTTCCCGGTGTCCGTGCTCGACGCCACATATATGGAAACGGTGACGCCGTCGCTTGCCCTGTACCCCGAACCCGCTTCCGACCGGCTTACACTACGCGTTAACGGCGTGCAGGGACCGCTGCGCGCTGAACTGATCGACCTTCTCGGCCGACGCAGGCTCCTGCGCCGTTTCGATGGCGGTGGCATGCGCCAGCTGGACGTTGCCGCACTGCCGCGCGGCGTGTATATCCTGCGACTCACGCACCGGGACGGCATGCTGCTGCGTCGCCTGCTGCTCGAGTGAACTCTCAGGTCGTTTCTTTCCTTTCTTCATGCTCCACGCGTATCTTCCCGGCATGAAACTGCTATCGCCTGAATTTTACCGACGGCCGACGCTGAGCGTGGCGCGCGACCTCCTCGGCAAGGTGTTCGTGCGCCGGGATGGCAAGCGCCTGCTCAGCGGACGCATCGTTGAGGTGGAGGCATATCACCAGGATGGCGATGAGGCGGCGCATTCCTTCGGGGGCGAGCGCGGGCGCAACCGCGTGATGTTCCGGGACGGGGGAGTGCTGTACGTGTATTTCACCTACGGCATGCATTTCTGCATGAACGTGGTCACCGAACGCGAGGGCACGGGGGCGGCGGTGCTCATTCGGGCGCTCGAGCCGCTCGATGGCGTTGCGCTGATGCGCGCGAACAGGGGGGCGGGGAAGTCCGACTTCGAACTCACCAACGCACCCGC
>JAVVFP010000247.1:0-5057 GCA_032250495.1 Bacteroidota bacterium
CGACGACCGGCGCATCACCTTCACGGGCTCATACGGCCAGGGCAGCGTCGCCGCGGCGCCCATCTGGGGCCGCTTCATGAAATATGTCTACGGGGACAAGCGCATCCCCCTGCCCGTGCAGGACTTCACCGTGCCCGAGGGCGTCACACAGGAAAAGATCTGCCTGGATTCACAAAACCTCGCCAACCCCTTCTGCCCCAATACCGTAACCGAGTACGTGATCGCAAAATACTTCCCGGGCTACTGCACGATGCATACCTCGACCTCCGCTGCACCGGGGGGAGAAACCCGGCCGCAGGAACGCACCATCGAATACTGAGGCCTGCCGCCTGTCCGGCCTGTTTGCGTGTTGTGAGGCGGGGCATTACCTTAGCACGCGTTACCTGAAACGAAGTGATACCATGTTCACCATACGGAGTGCGTTATGAGAAAGTCGTTTTCCATTGTTCTCTTTCTTGCCCTGCTCTCCTCGACGTATCTCGCCGCATGCGGCGGCGGAAACGAGGATGGCGCGGCCCAGGGAGAGAAAAGCGAACTTGAAAAACTCGCGGACGCTGCAGACGATATGGCCAAGGCGGCGGAAGACATGGCCAGCGGGGCCTCGGAGGAGCGTGAGCCCGTCCCGGCTGTCAGTTTCCGCGTGTTGATGAACTACCTCCCCGAGAACTTCCTCGACCTCGAACGCATGGAACCGGAAGGAGAATCCGCCTCCTATGGCAACTGGAATTTTTCCCAGGCCAAGGTCAAGTTCACGGGACCGGAGAACTCCTGGGTGGAACTTGAAGTGTTTGACTACGCCTACATCTCCATGCTCTACGCCCCCTTCCGCATGATGTGGAAAATGGGCTACAACAGGGAAAGCTCGAAGGGGTACGAGCGCACCACGGAAATCGCGGGTTATCCCGCCGTGGAGAAGTGGTCGATCGATTCCGAGCGGGCCGAGGCCACCGTCCTCGTCGGCGACCGCTTCATCGTCACCGCCACCTCGCGAAAAATGCCGGAAGGAACGCCCCGGCAGATACTCGAGGAAATGGGATTGCAGGAGCTCGCGAAGGAAAAGGCTGACAAGCCGCCGGCATGAGGCCGCGCGCACCGTTTATGAAGCCGGCGTTCTGCCGGCTTTTTTATTGCGTGGCTGCCCGGACGAGGGCATGCAGCCGCTGCGCGGCCAGGAATACACGGGGACCGGGACGGAGAAAGATGTCCGCGTCCACGGCATGCAGCCGGCCGCGGCGTACGGCGTCTATGCCCTTCCACTCCGGGAAGCGCGCACGCAGGTCCCCGGCGTCGAAGTGCATGTCATCGGGAAAAAGCAGCATGGCGGGATTCATGCGCAGCACGGCCTCGCGGTTCAGCGTGGGATAGTTTCCCGGAACAGCGGCAGCGGCATTGCGCGCACCGGCGAGATCGATGAGCTCGTTGAGAAAGCTGCCGTCCCCGGCTGCCATGATGGGCTGTGTGCCGATCAGCAGCAGCAGCGAGGGGGCGTACGGGGGACGTTCGGCACGCAGCCGACGCTCGATGCGCCGTACGGAATCGATGAACTGCGTTGCCGCGGCCTCGCGGCCGGTGATCGCGCCCAGGTCCCGCAGCGTCCTGCAGACGCCGTCGATACTGCGGGGATTGGACACGAAGATGCGCAGTCCCACGCGGTCGAGCTTCTCGAAGGTGGCATGCGTATTCCCCTCCACCGACATGAGCACGAGATCGGGCCGAAGCGCGAGAATACGTTCGACGTCCGGTGCCAGGAGGTCGCCCACGACGGGGAGCGCGGCCGTTTCCGGGGGATAGTTGCAGACGGAAGTCACACCGGTCACGAGACTGTCCGCCCCGAGGACGAAAAGGCTTTCGGTCAGACTGGGGGCGAGGGAAACGATGCGCCGGGGCGGATGGTCGAAAGACACGTCCCTGCCCAGGTCGTCCGTGACCGTCCGGCTGTCTGTGCGGGCGGGGTCCCCTGCCGGCTCCTCATGCGACGGCCGGCTGCATCCCGCCGCTGCGCCAATGAGCAGGACGAGAAGAGCCGGCCGGATACGCTGTATGATCGATCGCTGCAATGCCGCCTACTTGTTGAAGCCGACGATGGCCTTGAGCACATGTCCTGCCATCGAGGGATTTTCCTTGAGCCGCCGAGTGGAATACGCATACCACTGGTCGCCGAAAGGGACGTAGACGCGCAGGCGATGTCCCTGGGCGACGATCTCATCGCGACGGTTGGGACGTACGCCCAACAGCATCTGGAATTCGTAATCCTCGCGGGCGAGGCCGATCTGTTTCACGTAGGCGATCCCGTGTTCGAGCAGCACGTCGTCATGCGTGGCGATGCCGACATACGCCCCGCCGCCGAGGCCCATTTCGGTGAGCAGTTTGAAGTTTTCCTGCACTTCCGCCCGTCCCTTGAAGGCGATCGCTTCGGGCTCGACGTAAATCCCCTTGCACAGGCGAATATTCGTCTTCCCTTCCTCCATCAGCGTGCGGAGATCGTCCGGTGTGCGGCGCAGGTAGGCCTGCAGCACCACACCGACATGGTGCCCGTAATCCCGCCGCAGCGTGCGATACATCGCGAGCGTGTCGTCCGTGAAGGGATGGTCCTCCATGTCGAGACGCACGAAATTATCATATCCGCGGGCGATGTCGAGAAGGACACGGATGTTTTCTTCGAAGAAGTCGAGGTCGATGCTCAGTCCAAGCTGCGTGGGCTTGATCGAAAGGTTCGCATCGAGCGCGTTGTCGCGAATGGCATGCAGCACCGCTTCGCACTGGGCGCGCATGGCGAGGGCTTCCTCGCGGTTGTTGACGCTTTCACCAAGGACATCCATGGTTGCCATGATGCCGTTGGCGTTGAGATCCTTGACGACGCGCACCCCGTCCTCGAGCGATTCGCCCGCGATATACGGTTTGGCGAAATAGCCGACGATGGGCCGGGGAATAAAAGGGATGCTTGCCGCGATCAGTTTCGAAAAGAATGACATGGTTTGATTCTCTGTGGCGTTGGAGGCGTGGAGGAAGCTGAATGTCCGCGCCCCTCCCCTGCTGTCCACAAAATTACTTCCGCCCCTGAGGAAAAACAAACGAAACGGACTCCCGTATCCGGCACGTCGGCGCCCCCCGGACTCCCTTAGCGTGCCGTCAATCTCCGTCGTGCAGCGCGCGGTACACGGCCATGGTCTTTTCCGCCATGCGCGTGTTGGTATACTGTTCGAGCACACGCGCCCGCCCTTTCGCGCCGTACTCGGTGCGCAGCGCCGGATCGTCGAGCAGATGTTGTATCGCCGTGCGCATCTCCTCCCAGTTTTTCTCTTCGAAGGTGAATCCGGCGTCGCCGATCACCCGCGGAATCTCCGCGTGCGTCGAGCCGATGACCGGGACCTCGGAGGCCATCGCCTGCACGAGCACCTGCCCGAACTGCTCCTTCCAGTGCGCGACGGTATACGACGGCAGCACCAGCATGTCCATGACGTTGATATGACGCGGCACTTCGCTGTGCGGGATGGAGATGACCAGTTTGACGCGGTCGCCGATCCCGAGCTCTGCCGCCCGTGCGCGCAGCTCGTTCTCGAGCGTCCCGCCGCCGATGATCAGCAGCGAGAAATCGCCCTGCAGCCGCGCGGCGCTTTCCACGAGTTCCATGACGCCTTTTTCCGGGACGAAGCGTCCGATGAAGCCGATCACGACTCCCTGCAGTCCCAGTTCCGCCTTGAGCGTGGAATTCTCCCGCTTCCGGAACAGCTCCGGGTCCAGTCCGAGCAGCGGCATGACATGCACCGGCCGATCATAGCCCTTCCGCCGCAGGATGTCCCGTGCGTCGGCATTTCCGCAGATGGCGGCATCGCTGCGACGCAGGTTGAAGCGTTCGAAAAAACTGAAGGGGAAGGACAGCGTTTTTTCGAAATTCATCCAGGTGAAGAACAGCGTCCTGGCTTTCGGCGCGAACAGGCGGCGGCAGAGCAGTGCCTGGAAATAGGAGAACGCATCGGTCCCCTCCTCCACGTGCAGGATGTCGGGTTTGAAATCGCGCATGCCGAGCGTGAGTGAACGGTAGACATGCGCCGCCTCCTTGCCGCTGAACAGCACAGGGAGTCCACGCACGTCGAGTTCGTCGTCGCGGTGCTCGTCGAAGCGGATGGTGAAGAGGTAGTCCTTCCAGACCGTGGGCACGATGATGCGCAGGTCGACGTCGTACATGCGTGCGAGTTCGCGCCATTTCTCGCGACCGACCCGGGTAATGTAGGTATGACTGATGACGAGGATATTCACGGGAGCGTTCTCGCTGCGTGTCGGTTACTGATGGGCGGCGATGGCTTTTTCATAGACATCGACCGTGCGCCTGGCGATTTCCGGCCAGGCGAACACCGCTTCGACGCGCGCGCGGGCGCCGCGGCCGAGGCGACCGCGCAATTCGTCGTCGTCCAGGAGGCGGACGAACTGTTCGGCCAGCTGTTCGGGGCTGCGCGGGTCGACGAGGATGCCGCTGCTGCCGTCCTCTATGATTTCCGGGATGCCCCCGACCTTCGTACCCACGAGGGGCAGTCCGCTGGCCATGGCTTCCAGGCCGGAAATGCTGGTCGCTTCCATGAGCGAGGGCAGCGCGGCGATCGTCGACAGCGCGTAGAACTTCGGCATGGCGGTATTCGGTACGTTACCGGTGAAGAACACGCCGGCCGCCTGGCCGCTCTCCCGCAGCAGGGTCTCGAAGCGGGCGCGTTCCTCCGGGAAGCCGCCGCCGACGATGAGAAACTGCACGTCCGGGTACTGCGCACGCACGAGCGGAATGGCGCGGACGAAATACTCCACGCCGTTTTTCGGTTCGAGGCGACGGGGACAAATGATCACCGGTCGCGCGGGATCGAGGCCGTAGTCCTTGTCGATGACGCCGAAGCTGTTTTCCGGGCGGAATTTCGCGGCGTCCACGCCGTTGGGAATGTAGAAATTGCGCGCGGGCGCGATGCCCGTCGCGGTGGATTTCTCGTATAGTTCGCGGCTGGGACTGATGATGGCGTCGGCATGCCCGAGGAAGAGGCGGATTTTGCGCCGTCCCGCGGCCGTCTCGAACATCT
>JAVVFP010000248.1:0-2539 GCA_032250495.1 Bacteroidota bacterium
GGACGCACCGCCGAAGCCCTGCCGGTCACGAAAGGCGAACGCCTGCATTACACGTCCGAACCGTTCGGCGCCGGAAGTGCCGAGGGGAAGCCGCTGACCATCGCAACCGTGGGACCGGCGCTGGTGATGAACAAATCCATCGCTGCGGTCAACGGCAAAGCGTACTCCAGCGACACGCTGCCGGTGTTCGCGCCCGGAGAGGCGAAGAAAATCGACGTGCTCTTCTCCGTCACGAATGAAGGTTCCGCGATCGCGGAGGATGTTTCCCTCTGCGCTTCGGCGGGATCGTACTTCGTTCCGAGCATGAAATCACCCTCCCCCGGATGCAGCATCGTCGACGGACGCATCGAAGCGTCCTACGGATCCCTGCTCCCGGGCGAAACACGGAATATGACCTTTACCTTCGATGCGGCAGAGCGCTCCTGCGCGATGGTGTACGATTCGAGCATCCTCCTGCATACCTTCACGACCCGGTACAGCGGAAGCTACGCGCTGTCGGGCACATCACACGACGCGGTGTTTACGGTGACGGACGAGGAAGCACTGGATTTCCCGGCATATGACTTCCAACTGTTGCGCCTCGCCGCAGCCGCAATCGAAGGCGTGCCGGGCGCGACCGTGCCGCTGCGGGCCACGGTGATCAACGGCGTGACGCCGGTGCGAGATCTCGCGGTCACATTCTATGCAATCGTCGACGCGGCGGATACGCTGCTGCTCGATCACATCATGCTCGAAGAACTGGAAAGCAACAGCCAGGCGCTGCTCGCCATAGACGCCGTGATACCTGCTGAAGCGAAGTGCATCGAATATTTCGCCGTCATCGATGCGCGCAATTCCTTCGGGGAATTCTGTGAGTACAATAATGCCGCGTCCGTCCATCTTCCTCTCCGCGGAGCCGGTTGGATCATGGATGTCGCGGGCTTCCCGAATCCCGTCGCGAACACAACCCGCATCTCCTACCTGCTCACACGGGAGGTGCGCCATCTCACGCTGACCTTTTACGATCTTGAAGGACGCCGAATCGGCGAAGTGCTCCAGCTGCCCGGAGACATCGGCAGACATACCGCTCCCGGCAATCTCGGCACGTTCTCCTCCGGGACGTACCTCTACACCTTCGAAGCCGTGGATCTTGCGGGTGTCCGCCAGCGGTACACCGGGAGACTGGTAAAACTTTAGGCGCGAAGCACCGTAGGCGCGAAGCACCGTAGGCATGCGATGCTACTGATGCATGATCTGCTCTTTGAGCGACCATACGATGGAGAGTACTTCGCTCCGGCTCTGCGCGTCGATTCCGTGCCGGTCGCACACGGCCATGATATCGTCGACGACATGCATATACTCCGCCTCGCTGATGTTCATGCCGCGATGCGTCGTCTCCATGTCCCGTCCCGCGTACACCGCCGGTCCCCCGCTTCCCATGCTGAAAAAATCGACGGTGTGCTTTTTCACCTGCGCCAGCAGTTCCGGCTTTTCCTTATAAGGAAGAAAGCGCGCGGAGACCGCGGGATTGTTCATGTGCTGGGTCACGATATCGTCGACGAGCGCGGTGATTCCCTCGGTTCCGCCAAGGCGGGTGTACAGCGTATCCGGTGTTGTATTGTCCATTGTATGTTCCTCGATGCGGGTTGAACAGAATGCTGCGACGGCATGCATCTTCGATCACGGCCGGAAGGCCGCGAACGATGCTCCCTCGTTCAGGCTGGAAAGCGATGCTGCGTCGAAGTGAAAGCTACGCGCTGCCGCGCTCTCACGCTACAACGATTGAATCAGATGTTGGTACTATTCGATCAAAGCGTGCGTTTCGATCGGACGGAAAGGCCGTCAGCTTCAACCGGTCACGGCACCGGAGCGCACGGCACCGGCGCGCACGGTGGTGGCGCTTACGGCCGCGTAGCGCGAGGGCAGCAGGCCATACTTCCTGCGGAAGCATTTCGAGAAGTACGAGAGGCTGCAGAAGCCGGAAGCGAAGGCAATTTCACTCAGCGTCCCTTCGCGCCTTTCGATGGAAACCGCCGCTTTTTCCAGGCGGTAATCCTGCATGAATCGGCCCGGCGCGCAACCGGTCAGCGCGACGGATTGGCGGTACAGCTGTGACGTGCTCATGCCGAGCATTTTCGCGATGTCCGACACCTGCAGCTGCGGCTGATTCCAGACGCGCGCGGCAAGCTCCGAGAGTTGGACGAGAAACTGCTGCTCACCGTCGCTGAGCACGCGCATTTCCGCGGGAAGCATCAGCGCCTCACCGCCGGGATGTTCGTAAATGGAAGGTGCGAGCAGCACTTCACCCTCAGCCGCGTAATCGGTGAGCAATGCTGCGCTGCGCAGCGTCTCGCCAAAGAAATCCGGGTTTTCCGTGACCGGCGTCCCCGCGCTGATACCGATGCGGGGCCGGACATCGAAGGCCGCTGCCGTGCCAGCGGGAGAAAAATGCCGGCGGATTTCCGCGGCGCAGGCGACCGCTTCCTGCAGGAACGGAAAGGATGCCGTGCATTTTCGCCCTGCGACTTCGACTTCCCTGCCCCCATGCCGCGCAACGACT
>JAVVFP010000248.1:2549-5016 GCA_032250495.1 Bacteroidota bacterium
CCGTTTCGCAGCCACCCTTCGAGATGCCGGGTCCGCTGTCATCTCGAGCTGTGACCTGCTGCGCGTATCGACGCAGAGAATGGTACGCGAGGCCGATTCCCGGATCTCTGCTCCCGTGATCTCAGGGCCTCCGGACGTGACGGGATCCTGTATTCTTCCGAGGAAGGCCTCCACCGCAGCTCTCTCGACCTGCAGAATGCGATGCGGGATGAGTCCATGCGCATTGTCGTGCATATCCTGCACCGCCTGCGCATCCGGCGCCTCGATGAGACAGAAGGCGGTCCCCCTTTCTTCGTCGAACCAGTAGGTGATGGCTCTGCAGCTGAAACGGTCCTGTATCTTCAGATCCTGTTGATGCGCGCGGGCGACATCTGCGGCAGTCTCGCCGGGGACATCGTGCCGATCCATGAATATTGGCATGATATATCGATTCCGGGACACCGCCGCTCCACCTGCCGCTCATCTGCGAGTGGCAGGAGGAAGCTGTGGCTCCCGGAGGTCCTTTCGTCGTGTGTGATGCGTCTCGTACAGGATAGTCCCTGAACGCGTGAGAATCAAGCGCGACAGCTGCGGGCGCATCGGCAAGAAACGGCCGGGGCTGTCCCGGCCGTTTCTTGCGCATGCCGATTACCGCTGCTCCTCGAATGCTTCCCGGGCGAAGCGCAGCACATGCTCACGCACGTCCTTCGGCCAGTCTGCGACCAGCGATGCGAAGCGCGCGGCGTCCGGCGCGTAGAGCGCGCGCAGCGCTTCCTCGTAGCCGGGGAGGTCGCCGCCGACGGCGTTCATGAAGCGATAGGTGATTTCCTGCGCGCGGCGGATGCGGTCCTTCCCGCTGTTCGCCTTGCGCGCGGTTTCGACGAGTTTGCGCAGGGTGACCGAAGCCCCGCCCGGCTGCGTGGACAGCCATTCCCAGTGCCGCGGCAGCAGCGTGACCTCGCGGGAAACCACACCGAGCTTCGGTCGTCCCGGACCGCGGCGCTTCTTCTCGCTGTCCCCGGCAGGAACAGTCGCCGTTTCATGCACTTTTCCGAAGTGAAACGCGTGCGCCTTCCCGCCTTCGCCGGAAACGTCTGCATCCCCCCGCGAGAGCTGCGCTTCCCCCCGCGAGAGCTGCGCTTCCAGCCGCGCAAGCACCTGCTCGGCACTGCCGCGGAAATCCACCTCCACGATGCGCGCGTCTTCGTCGTCGAACAGCAGCATGGAAGCATCGGGATGCTTTTCAATGTGTTGTTTCACGTCCCTGACCACCTCCAATATACCCCCCCGGGCTATACAGCGGCTGCCTTCGAAGGCCATGCAGCGTTCTGCGATCTGTGTGTACATCATATTCTCCTGTTGAACATTCGTTACACACAAATATACCCGGGTAATATTCAAAAAGCAATATTACCCGGGTATTAATCAGAGACGTTCAATCGATCAGCTCCTGCTGGGCCCCCCCCCTTCTTCACGTTCTTTGATGGACTCAAGGAGACGCTGCGCATTTTTCGGGGACCGCAGCAGATGGGAAGTTTCATCGGCATACGCGTCGGCGATCTCCCTGGGTACGCGGGCGGGACGGCCGCTCTCGAGGTCGATGAAGTATCCGCGCTGCCGGGCGCGGCAGTGCACGGTGTCTCCCTGGCGGATTTCGAAGTCCATGGTCCATCGCGTGCTTCCCATCTCGGTGATCCACGCATATCCCTGCGCGCGGTCGCGGATGGTCAGCGGCTTGAGGTAGTCGATATTCGTGTTCGCTATCACGGGAGAAATCCCGCTCGCAATCAATGTGGAAAGCGGGTAATACTTCTCGAGGAACAGCGATCGCAAATCTTCGAGCCAGCGCACGTAGGTGATATTGCTGACGAAGCCCATGCCGTCGACGTCATAGAGTTTGATGAGAAAATCGGTCGTGATAAGCATGCTGCTGTCTTGCATCCGCAGTTCTCCTCCAGGTTTTGTTCCCATCAATATACCTATTCAGGGAAAACGCTCCGAGCGCAGAGCCGTGTTGAACCTCGGGCGATTGATCACGGGTCTCGCTGCCAACGAACTGACTTCATATCCATATTTGCATGAACTGCGTCCTACGGACTGCCCGTAACAACGATCATCCGTACCGCCTGCGCGCCATCGCCGGAAACAGCCCGAAGCAGGTAGATGCCTGCGGGAAGCTGCAGGGCGCCAGGATCAAAGACTTCGGTTGTCGCGGTTTGTGCGTGCAACTCGGCACGCATGCGTCCGAGCAGGTCGTGCAGTGTCAGGCGGCTTCTCTCACCTGCCTCGCCGCTGATGCGCACCGACAACCGTGCTCCCACAGGCACCGGCTGCGGCCAGACGTCGAGCGTGAAAGCTCCGGGCGCTTGTGGCTTGCTGATTCCCGTGCTTTTGCGGATGACATACGTTACCGTGATACGCCGATCCGTCGAGGTGGATGAGAGCAGCAGCTCCGCACCATGCGCACCAACATCGAGTATTGTGCTGT
>JAVVFP010000249.1:0-5007 GCA_032250495.1 Bacteroidota bacterium
CTCGCCCGAGACCGCGGACGCGAGGGAGCGCATGGCCATGGGCGTCGATCTGGGCGATCCGGACAGCGCGGTCGGGCGGGCGCTCGACACGGGGGGTCTCGTCATCGACAACGACGGTGATCTCGATATCGTCTGTCAGCCCGACAACATCCTGTATATCAACGATGGCGGAACGTTTTCGAAGGACACCGAACCCGGCTTCGGTATCAGCCGCAATACGACGGCCATGACGTTCGCGGACTACGACATGGACAAGTATCCCGATATCTTCGTGGCGAACGGGGAATACATGTACAAGCAGAACCCGCAGAATCCGGGAGATTCCGCCCTCGTCCGCGGCGCCGCCTGGGAGGCTTTTTTCTACGGCAATTCCCAAAACGGGAAATTCCGTGATATCAAGGGCATGGTGCTCGGCGGTTACCGTGCAGGTCAGTATGGCCGCGATCCTTACGACCAGCAGGTGCTTGTCACCGGGTACCGTCCCATCACCGGAGCGAACTGGGTGGACATCGACGGTGACGGCGATCTCGACCTCTACGCCTCGAACAATCGCCTGCAGCCGAACTACCTGTTCGAAAACCAGGGTACGGGCTTCCTCCGCGAGGTCGCTTCACTGCATACCCTGCAGGGCGTGATCAAGACCAACCCGGATTATGTCGGTCTTTTCGGCAACTCCCGCGGCTGCGATTTCGCCGACTATGACAACGACGGCGATCCCGACCTGCTCGTGGGCGAGGCCGTGGAGCGCTGGCGCCTTCCCGCCGGAGATCTGACAGCGGTCTGGGCCAACTCCGGTCCCCCGAACAGCCAGTTCTCGCAGGTTCCGAACACGACCAGCAAACTGGGCTTCAACCTGTACGACGGCGACGTCGCCTGGGGCGACTTCGATAACGACGGTTTGTACGACGTCCTCGTCACCCCGGGAGAAAACTGCTTCAACGCATCGCTCTACAGGCAGAATCCCGACCGCAGTTTCACCAATGTGACCTACGAGGCCGGTATCGACGCCGTCAACAGCCTCGGTGTCGCGTGGGCCGATTACGATAATGACGGTGATCTCGATGTGGCCATCGCCACCGAAACGGGCCTGCGCCTGTACCGCAACGATATGGCGGGCACCGGAAACTGGGTCGCGTTCAATCTCCGCAGCATCAATTCCAACGCCTATGCGCTCGGCGCGAAAATCGAAGTTGTCGCGGGTGGCAGCACCTACACGCGCTGGGTGACCGCCGGCAAGGGTGCCGGCTCGCAGCAGCCCTACGTACAGCATGTCGGACTCGGCACGACGGCAGCCGTCGACTCGGTCATGATCCGCTGGCCGGACGGCAAGACGCTCACGCTCGACGACGTCGACATCAACATGATTCACGACGTCACCGAGCAGCCGCCGGTCTCCGTCGGCGGAAATCCCGCCGCCCCGGTCGCCATGCAGCTGCAGCAGAACTACCCGAATCCCTTCGCCCAGGGTAGTCACGGCAGCACGCGCATTGCCTTCACCCTCGACGGACAGGATGAGGTGACACTGCGCATCTACGACGCACGGGGCGCCATGGTGCGCACGCTGGTCGACGACAGCCGTGCGGCCGGGACGCATGCAGTGAACTGGGACGGACGCGACAACACCGGTGTGCCAGTGGCGAGCGGCAGTTACCGCTACGTTCTGACGGTCGACGGTCGCTCCACCGCCCGCAACCTGGTGGTCGTGCGATAAACCTTTCGCGGAAGCGAAAAAATGAATACTATAACGGACCCGCATTGGCGGGTCCGTTCTCTTTTCATGCCTGATACCCGATCGATGAAACCATATGTACTTCCCTTACTGCTCCTTCTCCTGCTTCCCGGTGTGACGGATGCCCAGGAGTATCAGCGCTATTCCCATGGTGCGATGCGGCTTGGCCTGTTGTCCGGCGTGAACATCGGTGGCGAAGAGGCAACACGCAAATACGCCGAGTACACACCGCATCCGTTCGGCATGCTCGGTTTACAGTACTTCGCGGCGAATCGTTTCGCCCTGACGGGCTCCCTCTATGCCGGGACACTTGCCGCCGACTTCTCGGGTCGCGTACAGTTCCCGGAATTTGCCCGGAATATCATCACGCGCTACGACACGAAGTATTACGGCGCCATGCTCGGGGCCGGCTACGCGCTGCCCCCGTTCCGGCGTTTCACCGCGATCGGACGGCTGCATCTCGGCGGCATGGTGCATCACACGCGGGTCAACGGCGAGGGAGGTTTCGACAATCGTATCACAAAGAGCGCATTGCTTTTCGGTTTCGGTGGGGCGGTCGACTACCCGCTCGCACCGGCCCTCTCGTTGACGTTCGCCGTTGATCTCCTGCTGAGCAATTCCGATTATCTCGACGGATTACGTTCCGGCGAGGCGAACGACGCGCTCGCGCTCATTACCATCGGACTCAATTTCCAGCTGCAGCCCGGGGAGGAGGAGCCGGTCCGGGCACGTGCCTACGCGGCCCGGAAACGCGACGCAGAGAAATCTGCAGAGGGCGACGCCGAGAAGGCGCTGACTGCGCGTCAACGCCTGCCGACGGAAGGTATGCGCCAGACGGAATCCCTTCCTGTATTCTCCGTGAAGCCGTCGACGCAATCCGGAGACGCCGCGTCCGGAGACGCCGCGTCCGGAGAAGCGGAAGCAGGTGATGCTCCCTTCGCAGGAGAACCGGTCGGGGAACACGGCCGGCCGGGTCGTCCCGCGGGATCCCCGGACGAGCAGGGGCTGGTCCTGCGTACCGAAGCACCACCGGAGGAGATCACCGCGTCCCGCAACATGGATAACCTGCCCCTCACTCTTTACACGCAGCTGTTCCTGACACCGCTGCGGCGGCTGCGGGATCTCGAGGAAAAGCCGGAACTGTTCACCCTCAAGGTCTGGCAGACCGGCGGTGACGAGATGCAGCTGAAGAGTTACGTGGAAATTCTTCGGGACGGGAGGGCCATTTACCAGGGGAATGCGGACCTGCTTCTTGACGGGCCGCGTGACCAGTTCACGGCTGAAGAATTCCTTGACCTGCCGGAGCTGCTGCTTCGCAATCAGGGGGACGCCCTGCTGCCGCGTGGCAACTACGTGGTGCGTATTTCGACCGTGGCGTGGGATCAGGAACTGAGCAGTCTGGCACAGGGCAAGTTTCTCAACATCGATCTCCGACCGATTTTCGGAACACAGGCTGATGACGCGCGGAATGTCATTATTTCACGTGCGGTGGACGTCGCCGCGGAAGGGTCGGAGGAACTCCTGGTGAATTTTTTCAAAGCCGGCAGGTCCGCCGTGCAGCGTGAAGCGGAAAGCGGCAGCCGCCGCGCGAACCGCCTGCGCGAACCGCTCCCGCTCGCTCCCATCGGAACGGTCGGGGCACGGCGCGATGCACTGCTGGCGGAGGAAGTGCAGCATTCGTTCACGGAGGCGCTCAAGCTGCAGAATATGGCCGGATCAAGCGGCAGGACGGAAAACCTGCACGTGATCGTCTCGGAAGTCTATTTTCCGATTGATGAAGAACAACTTACCGGTGAGGCACGCAGTATTCTGGACAATGTGGCGCGGCACCTGAACCAGCACCCCGAACAGTTCGCCGAGATAAGGGGATATGCCAACGATCTCGGGGATGAGACGTATAACGATATGCTCGCGCGAAAGCGCGCGGAACGCGTGCTCGAATACCTGGTGCGGCAGAGAATACACGCGTACCGGGTCAGCGTGGCCACAGTGGAGTCCGAAGCGCAGGCGGCCGCGCCCAACCGGGATCCCCGCCTGGGACGCAGGGTGGAAATCGTACTCAGGAACCGCGGCATGTAGTCCGGCCGCGGCACGACGTCATCTATCGCAGCTGTGCGCGCGCCTTCTCCGCGAACAGCCTGCTGCCGTCCGCATCCACCGGCGCCTGCGTGATGCGGCCGACTTTGATGGCCGTACCGACGATGACACCGTGCGCGAGCGCCAGCGTTTCTGCAAGCGTTTCCTGCCGCACACCACTGCCGACGAATACGGGTGCGGCGGTGCACTCCGACGCTCTGCGAACATCGGCGAGGTCCGCGGCTTCCCCGGTTCCGCTTCCCGTGACAATAATCCCGTCCGCAAGTCCCCGCTCCACCGTATCCCGCACGGCGTCGCTGATCGACGTCGGCGTGATCGGGGCGGCGTGCTTGACGAAGACATCGGCGAGCACAAGGACGTGCATTGCGTCGATTTCGCGCCGTCTGCGCAGGGTCCGGTAGGCGAGACCTTCGATGATGCCCTGATCGGTGTGCATGGCACCGACGTGCACATTGACGCGCATGAAGCGCGCACCTGTGGCTGCCGCGATCGCGAGCGCGGCTTCCGCGTCGTTGCGCAGAACCTGCACGCCGACGGGGAGATCGATTTCTCGCATGACGGCGGAAGTGATCGCGGTCATGTCGGCGGTGACATGCTTGCCCGCATCGTTGCGGGCGAACGGAGCGTCACCGTAATTCTCGATCAGGATGGCGTCGAATCCCGCGTCCTGCAGTGTCACCGCGTCACGGACGGCGCGATCAAGGATATCGGTACGCGATCCGCCATAGCCGGGGGAGCCCGGCAGGGGAAGGAGGTGGACCATACCGATGAGACGAATGGAGGAAAAGGGCGTGTTCATGGCGTACTCCTCCGTATGGTAGAAGAATGAAGATGCATCCTCTTCCGGGAGCGGCCGAGGAGGGCGGGACGTCGGTGACGTCCCGCCGTCACTCAGAAGTTTACCGATTCGCCGTAGGCGAGCGCGGCGGCCTCCATCAGCGCTTCCGAAAGGGTCGGATGGGCGTGTACGGTCTTGATCACCTCGTGCTCGGTGGTCTCGAGCGTGCGCCCGAGGGCGGCCTCGGCAATCAGCTCCGTGGCTTCGGAACCGATGATGTGCGTGCCGAGCAGCTCGCCGTATTTCGCGTCGAATATCATCTTGACAAATCCCTCGGGATGTCCGGCGGCCACGGCCTTGCCGGACGCGCTGAAGGGGAATTTGCCGACCTTCACTTCGTAGC